>NZ_PSTN01000040.1:0-15713 GCF_002930955.1 Rathayibacter sp. AY1A4
GGTGGCGCCGGCGAGGAGGCCGCGGACGAAGAACCTCTGGAGGGAGAAGAACACGATGAGCGGCACGATGATCGAGATGAACGCGCCGGCCGTGAGCAGCTCCCACGACTGGCCGTAGGAGCCGGTGAGGTCCTGCAGCGCCTTCGTGATCGGCAGCCCCTGTCCGGAGGTGAAGACAGTCGCGACGAGCAGGTCGTTCCAGACCCAGAGGAACTGGAAGATGCCGAAGGAGGCGATGGCGGGGACCGAGAGCGGGAGGACGATGCGGAAGAAGATCTGGCCGTGTCCGGCGCCGTCCACTCGTGCCGCTTCGATGACCTCGCCGGGGATCTCGGAGATGAAGTTGTGGAGCATGAAGATCGCGAGCGGGAGCGCGAAGATCGTGTGCGCGATCCACACCTTCGCGTAGGAGCCGTCCAACCCGTTCACCCCGAGGCCGGGGAGGATGTAGAGCCCTCCGATGCGCAGGCCGTCCGAGAACAGCTGCAGCAGCGGCACGAGCGCCATCTGGATGGGGACGATCTGGAGCGAGAACACGAGGACGAAGAGGGTGTTGCGGCCCTTGAAGTCGATCCAGGCGAACGCGTATGCGGCGAGGCTGGCGATCGTGATCGGGATCAGCGCCGCCGGCAGCGTGATGACGAGCGAGTTCACGAACGCCTTGCCCAGGGTCAGGCTGTCGCCCGAGTTGAGCGCGTTCGCGTAGTTGTCGAGGGTGAAGCCGGGGTTGGCGAAGATCGTCCACCAGCCGGTCGTCTTGATGTCGTTCGCGGGGCGGAACGACGAGATGAACAGGCCGAGGGTGGGGACGGTCCAGATGACGGCGATGATCAGCGCGGCGAGGGTGGCGCCGCGCGACGTCGTCGCCTTCTTGACCTTGCCGCTGGCCGCCTCGATCCTGGACTCGCCGCGGGCGAGCGCGCGCTCGGTGCTGCGGTCGACCGGAACCTGGATCGGAGTGGGCGTGACGCTCATCGGATCTCCCTCTGCTTGGCGAGCTGGCGGGCGTTGTAGACGACGATCGGGAGCACGAGCAGGAACAGGATGACCGCGAGGGCCGCGCTGTAGCCGCTGCGGGCGCCGAGCTGGAACTGGCGGACCATCTCGAACGCGAGGACCGTGGTGTCGGAGCGGCCGCCGGTCATCGCCGAGACGATGTCGAAGACCTTCAGCGACGCGATCGAGATCGTCGTGAGGACGACCACGATCGAGGAGCGGATGCCGGGGACGGTGACGTTCCAGAAGGACTGCCACGCGCTGGTGCCGTCGAGCGAGGCCGCTTCGAGCTGCTCGGAGGGGACGCCCTTGATGGCGGCGGAGAGCACCGTCATGGCGAATCCGGCCTGGGTCCAGATGAGGACGACGACGAGGAACAGCGTGTTCCACGGCTCGAGTCCCAGCCAGTCGACCGGCGGGGCGCCGAAGGCGGTGAGGATGCCGTTCAGGAGGCCGATCTGCTCGCCCTGGCGCACGTCGTAGAAGAACTTGAAGATGATCGACGCGCCGACGAACGAGATCGCCATCGGCATGAAGACCAGCAGCTTGAAGAACTTCTCGCCGCGGCTCTTGTCGATGAAGACCGCGTAGGCGAGACCGATGGCGGTCGCCGTGATGGGGGCCAGGAGCACCCAGACCACCGTGTTGAGGAAGGCGGTGATGCCGTCGGGGCTGGTGAAGACCCAGACGAAGTTGTCGATGCCGGCGAATCCGGAGCCGTCGTTCTTCATGAACGCGTTGATGGCCGTCGTGATCGTCGGGTAGATCAGGCCGATGAGGATGAAGAAGGCGGCCGGTGCCATGAACGCGATGAGCTGGAGTCCGTAGCCCGCGCCTTTGCGGGACCGGAAGTCGAGCAGGAACAGCGCGCCGCCGATGACGGCGGCCACCACCGCGACCCAGAGGACGGAGTTGTAGAGGCCGAAGACCAGCAGGAGGACGACCGGCAGGACGACCGTGACCGCGAGCCGGAGGACCGTGTAGCCGGGGCCGCGGCGGGGCGCGATCTCGACGAAGAAGAGGATGAGCGCCACCACGGCCGCGAAGGCCAGGAGGATGAGCGGGATCTGCGCGAGCGGCGGGATTCCCGCCAGCCACTGGAAGAACCCCGAGATGGTGATGGGGGACATGGACGCCCTTTCGAGTGCGACTCTGGACTCAGGAGGGGCCCGGCCCCGGGATCCGTGGATCCGGGGGCCGGGCCGTCACAGCTGAGCCGCCACTCGGGAGCGGCGGCTCTGCTCCGCTGCTAGGAGGTGTAGCCGGCCTGGATCTCCTCGAGCGCCTGGTCGGTGCTCGTGCCGTCGATCCAGTCGACCATGCCCTTGAAGAAGCTGTCCGAGCCCACTGCCTTCGGCATGAGGTCGGACGCGTCGAAGCGGAACGTGGTGTCCGGGTTCTGGAGGATCGCGATGGAGTCCTTCAGGACGTCGCTGCCCGCGTTGGCCGGGTCGAGACCGGTGTTCGCGGAGATGACGCCGCCGAGGGAGACGCGGCTGTTGGCCCAGTCGGCGCTGGCCAGGTACTCCTGGACCTTCGCGGTGTCCTCGTCGTTCGAGAACGCGGCGACCATCTCGCCACCACCGGTGACGGCCTGGGCGTCGTCGGCCTTGACCGGCGGGGTGAGGAAGGCCCACACGTCGCCGTCCTCGGCCACGTTGGCGCCGGCCGAGGTCAGGAAGCCCTCGAAGAACGAGGCCTGGTGGGTCAGCGCGCAGGTGCCGTTCGCCATGTTCTGGGCGACGTCGCCGAAGGCGGTGGAGTTGATCGACTTCACGTCGCCGTAGCCGGCGTTGACGAGGGTCGGGTCGAGGAGGATCGATCCGACGGACTCGAACGCGGACTTGATGGCCGGGTCGGTGAAGGGGGTGTCGCCCGCGACCCAGGAGTCGTAGACGTCGGGGCCGGCCTCGCGGAGGACGGCGTCCTCGATCCAGTCGGTTCCGGGCCAGCCGGAGGCCTCACCGGAGTTGAAGCCCGCGCACCAGGACGGTCCGCCGGTCTTCTCGGCGATCGTCTTGCCGAGCGCCTCCATCTCGTCCCACGTCGTGGGAACGGAGACGCCCCACTCCTTGAACTTGGCCGGCGAGTACCAGATGTAGCCCTTGACGGACGCCATCAGCGGCGCGCCGTACTGGGTGCCGTCGACCTGGCCGTACTTCTGCCAGTCCTCGGACCAGTTCTGCTTGACGTTGGCGAGGGCGCCCTCGGGGAGCTCCTGCACCTTGCCGGAGGCGACGGTGTCGGCGAGCAGACCCGGCTGCGGGAAGATCGCGAGGTCGGGGGTGTCGCCACCCTGGACCTTGATGCCGATCTGCTTCTCGAACTCCTTGTCGCCCGTGTACTTGATCTCGATGTCGTTCTCCTTCTCCCAGTCCGCCCAGGACTGCTCGAGAAGGGTGGCCTCGTCGCCGTTGATGGTGCCGTAGACGTTGACGACGCCGTCGGCGGTGCCGACCGTGCCGGCCGAGCTGCCGCCGCCGGCGTTCGGGTCGTTGGGGTCACTGCTGCTGGAGCAGCCCGCGAGTGCGATGCCGGCCGCTGCCAGAACGGCGACCGGGACGGTGATACGGCGGTGCAGGGATGACCGCATTCTTCCTCCTCATTGAGTGGTGGAACCAGCCGAGCAGGCCGCTCCTCGCCGATCGGGATCGGGAGGCTGTGGCGGCTCGAAGCGTGTGCCGCGACGACTCGGATGCTGGTGATGGCGATGCCAGGAGGAACTCCGAGCGGATCACCGGATTCGTGTGGGTGGGCTCCCACGGAGGGAAACCTTTCCACAAGAACGATGAAAGCACAACGCCGGTGATAGAGCGCTCTCTGAGATAACGATTCGGCGTCAGAACAGCGATCGCGGCGGCGGGGCCGGGCGGAGATCGATCTCGGCGCGACGCCCGGCCGCCGGGCGGGGTATAACTTCCTGGAACCGTTTCCAGCATCGAGGCCGGACGGTCGGGAGGAACGCCGTGCCAGGCATCGAAGAGGTGGCCGAGCTCGCAGGAGTGTCGAAGGCGACGGTCTCGCGCGCGCTCAGCGGCCGGGGCTACGTCTCCGCGGGGACGAAGCAGCGCGTCGAGCGCGCCGCGACGAGCCTGGGCTACGTCGTCTCCGCCAACGCCTCCAGCCTCGTCACCGGCCGCAGCAACAACATCGCCGTGATCATCCCGATCATCAACCAGTGGTTCTTCGCCGGGATCATCGAGGGCATCGAGCGCGCCCTGCTCGCCGCCGGCTACGACCTGCTCCTCTACAACATCGACAAGCACCTCGACGCCCGCCGGAGCGTGTTCGAGTACTACCTCGTCCGCAAGCGAGTCGACGCGATCGTCGCCGTCACGCTCGAGATCTCGCCGCACGAGACGGAGGCGCTCCTCGCCCTGGGCAAGCCCATCGTCGGCATCGGCGGCGAACTCCCCGGCATCCCCACCTTCAGCATCGACGACGTCGCCGCCTCCCGCCTCGCCACGGAGCACCTGCTCTCCCTCGGCCACGAGCGGGTCGTCCACATCGGCGGGCTCGCGGAGGAGGAGATGGACTTCCACGTCCATACGCAGCGCCGCGACGGCTTCCGCCAGGCGCTCGCGGCCGCCGGCCTCGAGCCGGGCGCGCAGGACATCGTGCCCACCACCTTCGACATCCCCGGCGGGCACAGCGCCGGACGGCAGGTCCTCGGCGACCCGCGGACCCGGCCGACGGCGATCTTCGCCGCCTCCGATGAGATCGCGATCGGGATCATCCTCGCAGCGCGCGAGCTCGGCCTCTCGGTGCCCGAGGACGTCTCCGTCATCGGGATCGACGACCACCCCCTCGCCGAGCTCTTCGGTCTCAGCTCGATCCGCCAGGACCCGCGCCAGCAGGGCGAGCTCGCGGTCGCGCTGGTGCTGGACGCGCTGGCCGCCCTCGGTCGCGGCGAGCCCCCTCCCCCGGCCCGCCACACGCTGATCCCCGCCTCGCTGGTGATCCGCACCAGCACCTCGGCGCCGCGGGGGGCGAGAATCGGAGCATGAGCGACTCCGACACCCCCACTGTCCGCGACGTCCCCGAGCGGTCCCGCTTCGTGATCGAGGTCGGCGGCACCCCGGCCGGCTTCGCCGCGTACACCCGCCAGGGTGACGAGGTGACGCTCACCCACACCGTCGTCGACGACGCGTGGGAGGGCCACGGCCTCGGGAGCATCCTCGCGCGGGCCGCGGTCACCGCGATCACGGAGGCGGGCGGCACGGTCGTCCCGCGCTGCCCCTTCGTCGCGGCCTGGCTGCGCAAGCACCCGGACGTCGACGCCCGGGTCCGCTGGCCCGAGGACTGACTCACTCCGGGGGCGTCCTGCTCCCGATCTCCTGGAGCGCCCAGGTGTTGCCGTCCGGATCGGCGAAGTACGCGTACTGCACGCCGCCCAGGTCCTGGACCTCGCTGATCTCGAGCGAGCGGCCGACGAGCTCCGCGCGAGCGGCGGCGATGTCGTCGACGACGAGGTGGAGGGAGCGGACGACGCCCTCCTCCGGACCGGGGCCCATCCCGCTGCCGACCACGATCGAGCAGGCCGAGCCGGGCGGGGTGAGCTGGACCACGCGCATCGCGGCGGAGGGCCGCACGTCGTGGTCGAGGTGGAAGCCCATCACCTCCGTGTAGAAGGCGACCGCGCGGTCGACGTCGCCGACGGGGAGGGGGACGAGCTCGAGTCGCATCTGCACGCGACCAGTGTGCCGCGCGGCGGAACCGCGCGGGAGGGGTCAGTCGCGCGGACCGACGACGAGGCGCTCGTGCATGATCTCGACGGCGCGCTCGAGGACGCGGCGGTCCTCGGGGGTGAGATCGGCGAAGATCGGCGTCAGCGCGTCGCCGAGGTCGGTCCGCCAGGCGTTCAGCGCGTCCGCGCCGGCGGGAGCCAGGCGGATCTGCCAGGCGCGCGCGTCGAGGGGATCGGCGATCCGGTCGAGCCAGCCGGTCTCGACGAGGTTCTTCACGATCTTGGTCATCGTGGGCTGCGAGACGCGGCTCTGGGAGGCGAGCTCCCCCAGGCGCATCGGGCCCATCGAGAGGAGCACCGAGAGCGTGCGCCAGACGGCCTGCGACTCCTGGTTGCCGGTCGCCTGGGCGGCGAGGCGGGTGATCCGGTGCGTCACCGAGACGAAGTCGCTCAGGAGCTCGCTGAGGGAGACCTCGCTGGGCGGGACGTCGCGGGCGGGGAGCCCGGCGAGCAGATCGTGAGCAGTCACGCTCCGATCCTAGGGGCGCGGGCCTCCGTCGGGCGGGAACGACGAAGGGCGCCGCCTCCGAGGAGACGACGCCCTGCGTCTGCAGGCGTGCCTGCGTCACCCCGACGAGCGACCGGCAGGAGCCGGCACCCGCGACGGGTGAGGGGGATTACTTGACGGTGACGGTCGCGCCGGCGCCCTCGAGCTGAGCCTTGGCCTTCTCGGCGGTCTCCTTGTTGACGGCCTCGAGGACCGCCTTGGGGGCACCGTCGACGAGCGCCTTCGCCTCACCGAGGCCGAGGCTGGTGAGGGCGCGCACCTCCTTGATGACCTGGATCTTCTTCTCGCCGGCGGCCTCGAGCACGACGTCGAACTCGGTCTGCTCCTCGACCTCTTCGGCGGGGGCGGCCGGGCCGGCCACACCGGCGGCGGCGACGGGCGCCGCAGCGGTGACCTCGAAGACCTCTTCGAACTTCTTGACGAACTCCGAGAGCTCGATGAGCGTGAGCTCCTTGAAGGCCTCGATGAGCTCGTCCTGCGTGAGCTTTGCCATGATTTTTCTCCTTGTTTTTCTTTGTCTACGAACCGCGCGCGCACTGCTTCCCGGAAGGGGAAGACGTCAGCTCGCGGACTCCTGCTTCTCGCGCAGCGCCTCGACCGTGCGAACGGCCTTCGAGAGCGGAGCGTTGAACAGATATGCGGCGCCGAACAGCGAGGCCTTGAAGGCGCCGGCGAGCTTGCCGAGCAGAACTTCGCGGGACTCGAGGTCGGCGAGCTTGCCCACCTCTTCTGCGGTCAGCGGGTTACCGTCGAAGTAACCGCCCTTGACCACGAGGAGAGGGTTTGCCTTGGCGAAGGCACGCAGCGACTTCGCGACGGCGACAGGGTCGCCGTGCACGAACGCGATGGCCGAGGGGCCAGCGAGCTCGTCGTCGAAGGACGAGATACCGGCGTTGTTCGCCGCGATCTTGGTCAGCGTGTTCTTCACCACGGCGTAGGTTGCGTGCTCACTGATGTCCTTGCGCAGCGTCTTGAGCTGAGCAACAGTGAGACCGCGGTACTCGGTCAGCAGAACGGCCGTCGAGCTCTGGAACTTCTCCGTGAGTTCGGCAACCGAGGCTTCCTTGTTCGCCATGGCTACTCCTGTGAATTCTCGTGCCGGTAGCCCGAAGGCAGGCAAAGAAAAAAGCTCCGGCACAGGGGCGCGGAGCTTCGGGATCGCGGTGAGGCGGAACTGAACTCGTGCACCTGCGCGGGCAATTCGCTTCGCGAATCCTTCGTCCGGTGGCGATCCGCGGGGCCGGGGCCCTGCTCGTGCGCACACCGGAAACCGGCGGTCTTTGGCTTCGGGAAGCGTACGTCATCGCGGCGCGCGGGCGCAAGTCGAGGAGGAGGGCCCGCGCGCGGGATGCTGGAGGCATGACCGGCCCGACCCCCGACTCCGCCCGCGACGTCGACTCCGCGATCGCCTCGGTGGAGGGCGAGCTCAGCACCCTCTTCAACCGCGTGCGGGCGGCGATGCGCTCCTACGCCGAGCGGCTCCACCCGGAGCTGACGCCGCTGGGCTACAAGACGATCTCGGCGCTCGAGCGCCGCGGACCCGTGCACTCGGGCGTGCTGGCCGAGCTCCTCGAGATGGACAAGTCGGCGCTCAGTCGCCAGATCACGGCGCTCGACCGCCTCGGCTTCCTCGAGCGCACCCCCGACCCGCAGGACGGCCGCGCCACG
Organism: Rathayibacter sp. AY1A4; assembly: GCF_002930955.1. NCBI lineage: Bacteria > Bacillati > Actinomycetota > Actinomycetes > Micrococcales > Microbacteriaceae > Rathayibacter > Rathayibacter sp. AY1A4. Next base: position 7,920 of record NZ_PSTN01000040.1, read on the forward strand.
ATCCTCTCGGTGACTCCGGCGACCGCCGCGCGGCTGCGCGAGATCCGCAGCTCGAACCAGGCGCTGATGCACGAGGAGCTGCGCAGCTGGGCGCTCGCCGACGTCGAGCTCTTCGCCTCTCTCCTGCACAGGATCAACGACCTTGACATCTGACGCTTAGCACCCCGTCCGTTCGGGGACAATCGCCGGACGCCGCCCGCTCGACTGCGTAGTTTCGGAGGCGATGGACCAGCACTCCTCCTCTCTCCTCCCCCACGACGTCGACGGCGCGCTCGGCTTCGCGCGCGGTCTGAGCGCCGACGCGCCCCGGCCCGGCACCGGTCGCACCGCCGAGCTGCACGGTCTCCTCGAGCGCCTGGCTCGGCACGACCTCGGCGTCGCGCGCGCGGTGGAGCCGCACCTCGACGCTCTCGCGATCCTCGGCGAGGCGGAGCTCGACCCGTCCGGACTCGGAGTCGCCGCCGACGCCGCCTGGGGGGTCTTCGCGGCCGAGGGCGGCGGGGATCCTCTGGTCGCGCGCGAGAGCGACGGCTACTGGCTGCTCGACGGAGTGAAGCCCTGGTGCTCGCTGGCCGACCGCCTCGACGCCGCCCTCGTCACCGCCCACGTCGGCGACGCCTCCGGCGAGCGCCGCCTCTTCGCGGTGGCGCTGCGCGACGGGACGGCGACGCCGGAGCAGGACGCCTGGCACGCGCGGGGCCTGACGGAGGTGCCCAGCGGACCGGTCCGCTTCTCCGGCACCCGCGCCGTCCCCGTGGGCGACGTCGGCTGGTACCTCTCGCGGCCCGGCTTCGCCTGGGGCGGCATCGGCGTCGCCGCCTGCTGGCACGGCGGAGCCCTCGGAGTCGCGGCGGCCGTCGCGGCGGCGGCAGCCCGACGCGAGGACCCGCACCTCCTGGCCCACCTCGGAGCGATCGACACGGCGCTCTCCGCGTCGCGCCGGGCACTGGACGAGGCCGCCGCGGCGATCGACGCGGGCGAGGCCGACGGCCCCCGCGGCTCGCTGCTCGCCAAGCGCGTGCGGGCGAGCGTCGCCGGAGCGGTCGAGGAGATCCTGCTCCGCGCCGGCCGCGCGCTCGGCCCGGCTCCGCTCGCCCTCGACGCCGAGCACGCCAAGCGCGTCGCCGACCTCGCGCTCTACGTCCGCCAGCACCACGCCGAGCGCGACGACGCCGCTCTCGGCCGCGCCCTGCTCGCCTCGGGCGAGGCGGCCTCCTGGTGAGCCGGCCCTTCGACGGGCGCCTCGAGGGCACTCCTCTCGAGCGCTGGAGCGCGGACGGCCGCCGCGACCGCCTCCCGGAGCTGACCCTGCCCGACGGGATCCGGCGCGTCCTGGTCGTCGTCGCGCACGCCGATGACGAGACCCTCGGCTGCGGCGGCACCATCGCGCTCGCGCGCCGGCGCGGAATCGCGGTCGACGTCGTCGTCGTGACCGACGGAGCCGCGGCCCACGGGGAGCGGGACGCGGACCTCGCTGCCGAGCGCCGGCGGGAGGCCTCGGACGCACTGGCGGAGCTCGGCCCCGGCATCGGGCTCGCCTTCCTCGACGTACCGGACTCGGCGACCCCGGAGCACCACGAGCGCATCGCACGCGAGGTGCGCGAGCGGGCGGCCGGCGCCCCCGGGACCGTCCTGCTCCTCTCCACCTGGACCGGGGACGGGCACCGGGACCACCGTGTGGTCGGCGAGATCTGCGCGGAGGTCGCGCGCGAGCTCGGGCAGCCGCTGCTCGCCGCGCCGATCTGGCTGTGGCACTGGGCGGTCCCGGAGGACCCCGAGGTGCCGTGGGGCGACCTCGTGCGCCTGCCGCTCGATGACGAGCTGCTCGAGCGCACCCGCCGCGCCCGCTCCCGCTACCCCAGCCAGACCCGCCCCGGGCCCGACGGGACCGGTGCGGTGCTCCATCCGCTCTTCCTGCGCACCTTCACCGGGGACGACCGGCTGGTGAGGATCGCATGAGCTACTTCGACGAGCTGTACGCCCGCCACGAGGACCCGTGGGGGTACACGAGCCGCTGGTACGAGCAGCGCAAGCGCGCCCTGACCCTCGCGAGCCTGCCGGAGCAGCGCTACGGCTCGGTGCTGGAGATCGGCGCCTCGATCGGCGTGCTGGCCGAGGCGCTGGCCGACCGGGCCGACCGCCTGCTGGCGATCGACGTGTCGAGCGCCGCCGTCGAGCGCGCCGCCCGCCGCCTCGCTCCGCTCGAGCACGTGCGGGTCGAGCACCACGACATCACCCGCGGCGTGCCGGAGGGTCCGTTCGACCTGGTCGTGCTCTCGGAGGTCGGCTACTACCTCGGCGACGCCCTCCCCGGCGTGCTGCGCGGCATCCGCGACGCCCTCGCCCCCGCGGGGGAGCTCGTCACCGTGCACTGGCGGCATCCGATCGAGGGGCTCGCTCTGGACGGCGACGCCGTGCAGTCCGCCGTGGCGGAGCTGGGCCTGCACCGCCTCGCTCGCCACGAGGAGGAGGACGTCCTGCTCGAGGTCCACGCCCGCGACTCCCGCTCGGTCGCCCGCCGGACGGGGCTGGTGTGAGCCGGCTCGCGCAGGTGCTGGTCGTCGTGCCCGCGCGCGACGAGGAGGAGCGGATCGGCGGCCTGATCGCCTCCGTCCAGGCCAGTGCGACCCACCTCGCCCACCGGGCGCCCGGCATCGGGATGCGCCTCGTGGTCGCCGCGGACGGCTGCTCCGACGCGACCGTCGAGCGGGCCCGTGCCGCCGGCGCCGAGGTGCTGGCGCTCGCCCGCTGCGGAGTCGGCGCCGCCCGCTCCGCCGGGATCGCGCACGCCCTCTCCTCCGTCACCGCTCCGCTCGAGCAGGTGTGGATCGCCAACACCGACGCCGACACCGTGGTCCCCCGCGACTGGCTGGCCGCCCATGTCGAGCACGCCCGACGGCACGACGCGCTGCTCGGCACGGTCCGGCCCGACCCGGCCGACCTCTCCCCCGGCGCCTACTCCCGCTGGCGCGACGTCCGCGCGCGGGAGGAGTCGATCGGCAGCATCCACGGCGCGAACCTCGGCGTCCGCGCGAGCGCGTACCTCGCCGCGGGCGGCTTCGGGCGGGAGCCGCTGCACGAGGACGTCCTGCTCGTCGAGCGGCTGCGCGCCGGCGGCGCCCGGGTCGGAGCGACGGACCGCGGCGAGGTGGTCACCTCCGGCCGCCGCGACAACCGGGTCGAGGGCGGCTACGGCCACTACCTCCACGCTCGCTTCCCGTCCGAGACGTCTCCGGCCTGCGGCTGAATCGGGTACACGCGCACGCGGAACACGATGCGAGGGGTCCCTGTCAATGGTCGGGCCGTGGTTTGTCACGGATTGCGCAGGAGAGTCAAATGGGTGTCGAGCACGACCCGGTGCTCTCCGATGGAAGGGTCACCGCATGAATCCCCGCCTCGTCCTGCTGGCACTGGTCGCCTTCACCGCCTACGTGTTCGGCTCCCGCGCCGGCCGCGGCCGCTACGAAGAGCTGCGCCACCTCGCACTCGGCGTGTGGAACGACCCGGCCACCAAGAAGACCCGCAAGAAGCTCAAGAAGACCTCCAAGCGCGAGGCCAAGCAGCTCACCGCCATCGCGAGCAAGGCCCGCGACAAGGTGCAGCGCCGCCTCCGCTGACCCCCGCTTCCACGACTCACAGGACACCGGCCCGCCGGTGTCTCCGCTCGCATCGGAACGGCCGATCGAGCACGAACTGAAGGAGAAACATCATGGGCATCATCAGCTGGATCATCCTCGGCCTCATCGCCGGGGCGCTCGCCAAGCTCATCCTCCCGGGCAAGCAGGGCGGCGGATGGATCATCACGATCGTCCTCGGCATCGTGGGCGCGCTGCTCGGCGGCTTCCTCAGCACGCTGTTCGGCATCCAGGACGCCGTCAACGGCATCAACATCGTGAGCATCATCGTCTCCGTCGTCGGTGCGATCGTCGTCCTCCTCATCTACGGCGCGATCGTCGGCCGCAAGTCCCGCGCGTAAGTCGCGCTCCCCGAAGGCCCCCGGCATCCGTGCCGGGGGCCTTCGGCGTTCCCGGAGCGGGCGCACCTCTGCTCAGGGGATCCGACTCCTCCTCCGCGGGGAAGCTGGATGCCCGCCGAGCGCGCAAGGGGTTGATGCTGAGAGCCGCAGGCGATGGACTGGAGGCACGACGGCGCGGCTCCACTGCGCCTTCGCCCCGACGAAAGGACGTACTCGCTCATGAGCGACGACACCGCAACGGTCCCCACGATCACCCTGAACAACGGCGTGGAGATCCCGCAGCTGGGCTTCGGCGTGTTCCAGATCGACCCGGCCGAGACCAAGGACGCGACACTGGCGGCCCTCGAGGTCGGCTACCGCCACATCGACACCGCCGAGATGTACGGCAACGAGGCGGGCGTCGGCGAGGCCGTCCGCGCCTCCGGCCTCGACCGCTCCGAGGTCTTCGTGACCAGCAAGCTCAACAACGGCTTCCACGCCCGCGAGGACGCTCTCGCCGCGATCGACGTCACCCTCGGCGAGCTGAAGTTCGACTACGTCGACCTCTTCCTCATCCACTGGCCGCTCCCGAACGTGGGCGACTACCTGGAGACCTGGAAGGCGATGGAGGAGATCTACCGCAGCGGCAAGGCGAAGGCGATCGGCGTCTCCAACTTCCAGACCAACCACCTCAACCGGCTCCGCGCCGAGGCGACCATCGTCCCGGCCGTCAACCAGATCGAGGTGCACCCCTACCTCGTGCAGCAGGAGCTCCGCGCCTACGGCACCGAGCACGGCATCGCGACCGAGGCCTGGTCGCCGATCGCGCAGGGCCTCGTCCTCGACGACGACACCATCACCCGCATCGCGCGCAACGTCGACCGCAGTTCGGCGCAGGTCGTGCTCCGCTGGCACATCCAGCGCGGCGACATCGTCTTCCCGAAGTCGGTCACCCGCAAGCGCGTGGAGGAGAACTTCGCCCTCTTCGACTTCGAGCTCGACGACGAGGCGATGACCGACATCACGGCGCTCGACCGCGGCCACCGCACCGGCCCCGACCCCGACACCTTCAACTACATCCCGAGCTGATCCTCGGCTCCACGGAGCGCGCCCGGCCTGCAGTCGTCCTGCGGACCGGGCGCGCTCGTGCGTGGGGCGGTGGGCCGAGCCGCGCACGAACGGGGCGAGTCTCGATACGACGCTCTGCGGCTACTCGACGGGCACGGTCTCGGGCCGGCCGCACCCCTGCTGATCGAGGAGCGGGCGCAGCCCGCGCATCGAGGTCCACCACCGACGAACAGCGCGGATCCCGATGTGCCGGGCCCGCGGATCAGCCCTGCTGCGAGTCGCGCCAGGAGTGCTCGGGGGCGTAGCCGAGGACCTCGCGGGCGTGGTCGATCGAGAGCAGGGTGCCGGTTGTCCCGAGGTCGCCGCGCAGCTCGACGCCGGGGAACACCTCGGCCACCAGCTCGGCGTTGGGGCGCGTCATCACGGTGTCGGCCGCGGCGATGATGAAGCGGTCGAACCCGGTCGTCTCGGCGAGCAGCGCCTTCTCGACCGCCTGCGCTCCGTCGCGTCCGTCGATGTAGCCCCAGAGGTTCCACTTGCGCAGCAGCGCGTCGGAGTCGAACGACGGGAACTCGGCGTAGTCGGCCTCGTCCATGACGTTCGAGAAGCGCAGGCCCGTGATCTTCAGGTCCGGGTGCCAGCGGCACAGCTCGATCGCCATCTGCTCCTCGAGGTGCTTGGTGAGCGAGTAGACCGACTCAGGGCGCGCCGGGTACTGCTCGTCGACCGGGATATAGGGCGGCGGGACGTCGAAGGGCAGGCCCAGCACGGTCTCGCTGGAGGCGTAGACGACGTTGCGGATGCCGGCACGGATCGCTCCGTGGAACGCGTTGAACGTCGCGATCATGTTGTTGTGGAACGTGGCGACGTCGGGCACGAGGCCCGGCGCGGGGATCGCGGCGAGGTGCACGAGCGCGTCGATGCCCTCGTACTGGTCGTTCACCGACTGCAGCGCGTCCACGACCTGGCCGTAGTCGGCGATGTCGATGCGGACGAAGCCCGCGCCGCGGTCCCCCGCACGGTCCAGATTGAAGACCTCGTGCCCGGAGGCGCGGAGGCGGGTGACGACGTGGCGGCCGAGCTTGCCGGATCCACCGGTGACTGCGATTCTCATGCTCGAACGCTAACGGGCCTGAGCGACGAGGGACGAGGGTTGCGGATCAGCTCCGGGCATGGAGCGAGATCGCGCCGCCGACCTCGGGCGTCGTCTCGTCGGCGACGAGCTCCGTCCAGCGGCGGAGCACGGCGGCGCCGGCCGCGTCGTTCACGGCTCCGTCGACGACGAGGACCGGGTAGGGCTTCTCGGGCACGCCCTCCGCGGGCCGCACGTCGACGTGGGCGACGTCGTAGGCGTGCTCGAACAGCCAGTCGGCCATCGCGTAGTCGCTCCGGGAGTCGCCGACCGTGCGCCAGCGCTGCGGGATCGCGCCCGTCGCTCCGAGCAGCTCCACGGCGCGCTGGGCGCCGAGGTCCTTGCCGAGCCGGTTCGACTCGATGTCGGTCGAGATGACGGTCGGGTCGATGCGGAAGTCGACCGTCCCCTCCTCGTTCGGATACCGGATGCCGCGTCGCTCGACCCCGAGGCCCGCGGCGGTCATGATCTGCAGGGCGTCGGCATCGAAGACGAGCTGGCGCTCGAGGTAGTCCTCGCTCGGCAGGTCGACCAGCTGCTCGGCCGAGACCATGGCGCGCTTGGTCTCGTCGAAGAAGACCAGGTCGTCGTAGTCGGAGCGGATCATCCGCTCGAGGTCGCGGGCCACCGGCTCGGGGATCGCGAGCGACTCGTCGACGATCGGCTCCGAGGTGCCGCGGTAGTCGACGGTGAACCAGACGGCGCCCTTCTCGCAGACGCACACGATGCGGGCCTCGGCCGAGACGCCGCGCTCGAGGAGCGCGGGCAGGACCCGCTCGCGCAGGAACGCGTCGGAGCGGCCCGTGTTGAACACGATCGGGATGCCGGCGTTGGCCAGGGTCACGAGGTCGTCGGCGATCTCGGGGATCGAGATCGTGCGCGTGACGGGGCTCGCGATGGGCCCGTCGACGTCGAGGAGCAGGCCGAGCGGAGGGGGTGTGGAGGTCATCGTGTCCCATTCTGCCGTGCCGGGGCCGCTCGACGCCTCCGTGACCGCCTCCGCGCGGGCGGAGCGGTTCATGAGGCGGGGACGACGAGGGTGCGCTGGGCGGTGGTGCCGTCGGGAGCGAGGACGACGAGGGTGATCAGGGTCTCGGAGTCGCGGCAGTCGGCGGTGACGGCGGCGGAGCCGGACTCCACGAGGTCGACGGGCTCGCCCGCGCTCGCGTCGGTGGTGCCGACGGCCAGGCGGGCGGTGGCGCCTCCGCTCGTCTCCCACGACAGGGCGAGCGGGACGGATGCGGTGCGGTCGCCCTCGCAGTCGACAGAGGCGGGGGTGGAGGCGAAGGAGACGATCACGGGAGGAGCGTCGGATGCGGTGCCCGACTCGGTGTCGGACGGAGCGGCGGAGGCCGTCGGCGCGGGGGCGGCGGCGCCGTCGGCCGCCTCCGCGGAGCCGGGAGCGGCGGACGTCGCCGTAGCGGTCCCGGACGGCGCCGAGGACGGGCCCGCGGACGCCGTGGCTGCGCCGGGCGCTCCCCCGCCGGCGGGCCGGACGAGGAGCACGATCGCGAGGACGACGGCGACGAGTCCGAGGGCGGCGAGGACGATCCCGGTGGTGCGGGCGGAGCGGGACGGCATCGGTCCTCCTGGGACGGGACGGGACGGGACGGGACGGGCGGAAGAGACGGGGTGGGGC
>NZ_PSTN01000041.1:0-15157 GCF_002930955.1 Rathayibacter sp. AY1A4
GGTGGTCGCGGTGGCCGTCGGGGTCGGCGTGACCGGCGGGGTGGTGGCTGCGCTTCCCGTGACGCGGACTGCGGCGTCCGACGTGATGGTCGCTCCGCGGGGCTGGTCCACCCTGCCGTTGCTGACGCCGGTGACCTGGACCAGGCTGCTGGCGCGGTCCTTGTAGGCGTCGTAGGCGCTCGAGGGGATCGTCACGGTGACCGCGGACCGTCTGCTGTTCGTACTCACCTGGGCGGGGATCCGCTCGGTCCTGCTGGGACCGACATAGGCGGCGAGCCCCTGGAGGTCGTAGAAGTCGTCCCGGTTGGACTCGAGGACGACGGTGTCGCCGCCCTTCACGTCCGGCACCTCAGCGGCGTTGCTGTAGGCGAAGTAGGCGGCGCTGCGCTGGAGCGTCTGCGCGGTCCCGCTGAGGTCGACCCCGCCGACGCCGCCGCTGCCGGAGGCTCCGGCGACGGAGAGAGTGGCCGACGTGGTCAGCTCGTAGCCGCTGTCGACCGGCTGGCCGATCGGCTCCCGGGGGTTCTTGATCGGCTGCTTCTGCGCCGTGATCTGGAGGGCGACGGTTCCACTACCGAACGAGGCGAGGGGCTGCTTCAGGTCGATGCGGAAGCTACGGCTCCCGGACGCGAGCTTCGCCGACCCGGCGAGGTCGTAGTCACCGATCGCCCAGTTGTAGGTCGTGAACGCCGGATAGGAACCCGTCGGCCGAGCGGAGTCGGAGAGCGTGACGTCGAGACCGGTGACGTCGCCCGCGACGGGACTGATCTGGGCGGCCGAGAACGTCTCGGTGGTCGACCAGTTGTATGGACTCGTCAGCGCGACCATCCGGCTCACCGCGGCGGCAGCCGCTCCGGCTCCTGTCGTCACTCCGAGGACGACGGCTGCCGTGCTCGCGACCGCGATGGCGGCGCGCCTCCACCTCGCTCGCGTCGTCGTCTGCGGTCGGGATGTGGTCATGGCGAGTTCCCCCTCGTCGTGGTCCTCGTGCCGAGCACTCCCGTCGGCACGTCCGTCGCGGTGCCCGCGCTGGGGCACACGTGTCGGTCAGGGCAGCCTAACCGTGCTGAGCGGCGTCCCGGGGAGGGGAGGGCGCCGCCGACCACCGGGATCGTCGACCGGTCCGCTCGCACGAGGCTGTCCTCCTGCTCGGATCCGCACCGGTCGGAGGGGTCCTGCAGGAGCGACGGGCGAACACAGGGCGCTCTCGGACTCGACGGGCGAGGGGCCTTGTCGAGGATCCTTCCGTCCTTTCCGACCCCGACCGGGGCTCATGGTGGAGCGGTTCCCGGTCGAGGCCGGCGCGTCAGCCCTGGATCGGGACGGTCCGGCCGACCAGGCAGGCGCCGGTCGCGATCGGTGCCGCGATCACCGCCCGCACCCCGCCGCTCTTCGGGCCGTACTGGCCGATGAGGCACGACTCCCCGAGCTTGACGGAGACCTGCACCGAGTCCGCGTCGAGTCCGACCGAGGTCTCGTCCGCTGTCAGCTGCATCGACTCGCGGGAGAACCCCGCCGCGACGAGCGCGTCGACCACGCTGGAGCCGCTCACCTTCGGATCGGGCTCGGCCGCCGCGCGAAGGGTCTGCTCGAACACGGGGAGGTTCTGCTCCGTCGTCCCGCCCGGCACGAAGGCGACGGGTGCGGCGGACTCCGCCGGTGCCGGCGCCTCGGCCGCGGAGGAGGACACCACGGGATCCGGTGCCGACGGCGACGTGCAACCGGAGAGGCAGACGGCGAGACCGCCGAGCACGAGCGCGATGCGGGCCGCTCGGTTCCGTGTCACGCCCGGCTCCTCCCGACCGGGACGGCTCTCGCTCCGGTCCCCCGGATCAGAACGGGGTCTCCCCGGATCCTACCGAGAGACCGGGAGCGCCTCCGCCGACGCCCGCCGCCACCGGCGGCTCGGGCACGGCATCACCGCGGTCATGGCCCGACGCGCCCCAGTCCCCCGCCGCGGCGCCCTCGCGCGGCGCCTCCTCGCTCCACGCGGGCTCGGCGGCAGGGGCGGGAGCAGAGGCGCGCCCGACGGTCTTCGTGAAGCTGCTGGTCCCCCAGGCGAGGTCGTGCCCGATGCCCTCGGCCGTGAGGACCACATCCGTACCGGCCTTGCCTCCCGCCTCCCAGGCCCTCACCCCGAGCCGCCCGGTGACGAGGATCCGGTCGCCGCGCGACAGGGAGGACAGCGCGTTGCCGGCCAGGCCGTTGAACGCGGTGACGGTGTACCAGTTGGTCGAGACGTCGACCCAGCGCTGCTCCGAGCGGTCGTAGCGCCGCTGCGTCGAGGCGAGCCGGAAGCTGGTCATCGCGGTGCCGCTGGAGGTATCGATGCTCCGGGGCTCGGTGCCGATGGTCCCGATGACGGTCAGCGTGTCGGTCATGGTCGTGTCCTCTCTACTCCTGCCCCGCCACGGCTGCGACGGGCACGGCGCCCGGGCGGAGGGGGCTGGTACCGCTCGGGCGCCGCAGTGCCAGTGTCGCGACGAAGGGCCCGCCTCCGAGGTGGAGGCGGGCCCTTCTGGGGAGAGGACGAGCGGATCGTCCCCTGTGGAGGAGCGTTACGACGCGGTGATGTACCTCGAGTAGGACTTGCGGATCTTGTTCACCTTGGGCAGTGCGACCGCCATGCAGTAGCCCTGGCCCGGGTTCTTCGCGAAGAAGTCCTGGTGGTAGTCCTCGGCGGGGTAGTAGACGCCCAGCGGCGAGATTTCAGTGACGATCGGGCCGTCCCACCACTCGGACGCACGGTCGCGCGCGGTCTCGAACAGCTCCTTCTCCTCGTCGGAGGAGTAGAACATCGCCGAGCGGTACTGCGTGCCGACGTCGTTGCCCTGGCGGTTCAGCTGTCGCGGGTCGTGCAGGGTGAAGAAGACGTCGAGGACGACCTGCTCGGGGATGACCTCGGGATCGAAGGTGACGGCGACGGCCTCGGCGTGGCCGGTGCGCCCGGAGCAGACGTCCTCGTAGTCGGGCTCGGTCGTGCGGCCGCCGGTGTAGCCGGAGACGACGTCGGTCACGCCGTCGAGGACGCGGTAGACGGCGTCCAGACACCAGAAGCATCCTCCGGCGAGTACGAATGTGCGCATAGCGTGTGACTCACTTCCTGTCGCGTCGACGCGTCCGGGGTGCCGGAGGCGTCAGTCGGTCCAACACGCTCACCGCCCCCTGCATTCCGCGGATCCGCCCCCTGCAATAGAGTCGCGGCGTGAGCTACGACGCCGCCCCCGCCCGCTACGACCGCATGGACTACCGACGCACCGGACGGAGCGGCCTGCTGCTGCCCGCCCTGTCGCTGGGCCTCTGGCACAACTTCGGATCCGACCGCTCCCTCGACACGCAGCGCGCGATCCTCCGCCGCGCGTTCGACCTGGGCGTCACCCACTTCGACCTCGCGAACAACTACGGACCGCCCTACGGCGCCGCCGAGACGGCCTTCGGCCGCATCCTCGCGGAGGACCTCCGCCCGTACCGCGACGAGATCGTCATCTCGTCCAAGGCCGGATACGACATGTGGCCCGGCCCGTACGGGGACGGCGGCTCGCGCAAGTACCTGCTCTCCTCGCTCGACCAGAGCCTGCAGCGGATCGGCGTCGACTACGTGGACGTCTTCTACTCGCACCGGCCGGACCCGGAGACTCCGATCGAGGAGACCATGGGCGCTCTCGTCTCGGCGGTGGAGTCGGGCAAGGCGCTCTACGCCGGCATCTCGAACTACTCGCCCGAGCAGACCCGGGCCGCGCAGGCGGCACTGGCGGGCAGCGGAGTGCCGCTCCTCCTGCACCAGCCCCGCTACTCGCTCTTCGACCGCGGACCCGAGGACGGCCTCTTCCCCGTGCTCGACGAGCTCGGCACCGGCTGCATCGTCTTCTCGCCGCTGGCGCAGGGGCTCCTGACGGACCGCTACCTCGACGGTACCGTGCCGGAGGGGTCCCGTGCGGCGACGTCGCGCTTCCTCTCCTCCGACCGGATCGACGAGGCGTACCTGACGCGCGCCCGCGGCCTGAACGCGATCGCGCAGCAGCGCGGCCAGTCGCTGGCCCAGCTCGCCCTGAGCTGGGTGCTCCGGGTGCCCACCGTCACGAGCGCCATCATCGGAGCGTCGAGCGTCGCGCAGCTCGAGCAGAACGTCGCCGCGCTGGACGCCGGCCCCCTCTCGCAGGAGGAGATCGACGCGATCGAGGAGTTCGCGGTGCACGGCACGACCCTGCGCTGACGCCCCGGCGGGGATGTCGGTGGTCGGCCGTAGTCTGCGACAGCACTCGGCCGGTGGGTGCTCCGAGACTCGAGCAGGAGGAACCGATGTCCCTGTCCACGCTGCACGCCACCCGCACCCCGCCGACGCTCACCCGGGTCAACGCCCGGCTGTGGCGCGTGAGCACCGGCTCGGGCGCCGTGGTCGGTCACATCGAGCTGGTCGAGGATCCGCTCGGCGAGCGGTACCGCGCCCGGCTGCTGCGGGCGGGCATGCCCGCCGGCGCCGAGCTCGGCGAGTTCTGGAGCGTCGACGACGCGATCGAGGTCTTCCGCGTCGCCTGACGCGCCGATCCGCCCGGTCGGCGGCGTGCCGACCGGGCCGCGGCGACCGCCCCGGATAGCGTTCGCCCCATGCAGTGGTGGAACGAGTTCATGTCCTGGATCCGCACGAGCGACGGGCACCAGGCGGTCTTCACGGCCGCTGTGGTCCTGCTGGCCGTGGTGGTCGGAGCGATCGTGATCGCCTCCGTCTTCCGAGCGTCCATCGCGCGCCTCATCCGTCAGCAGGATCACGAGCGGAAGAACGCGGTCATCGCGACGCTCGTCGACGCCGCGGTCGACGCCTCGGCCTGGAACGTCCTCAGCAGCCCGGAGCGCGTCCTCAGCGACCGCGCGTCCGCGCAGGCCGAGACGCACCTGCGCCTCCTGCCCGTCAAGGGCTCCGGAGTCGCGGCCAACTGGGCCGCTCACGAGCTCGCCGAGCTGAAGCACACGTCGAGCACCGGCGGCTACCAGACGCAGGCGAGCGTGGGCGAGTTCCGTGACCGCCTCGTGCAGTGGCGGGACAAGCCCGGGCGCGCCCGGAAGGCCTTCCTCGCCGACCTCGAGCGCTGGCGCTTCTCGGAGACGGGTCGAGACCGCTCCGCCGAGTCCGCTCCGTCGTCCGATCGGGCCGCGAGCACCGCCGAGGCCGCTCCCCAGCGCACCGCTCCCCCGGCCGCCGCACCGACCGCCGTCGCACCGGTCGTCGTCGGCGCGGGCTCCGCCTCCGGCTCTGCAGCCCCGCAGACGCCCACGATCGTCCTCCCCGCGTCGGCCGGGGACGCCTCGCAGGAGGAGACCCGCCGCCTGCTCGCCGACGTCGACCGCCTGGAGGTGCCGTCGCGCGAGCGTTTCGTGGAGGAGCTGCCGCCCGTCGACCCGCAGCGCTCGGCTCCTGCCGCCCAGCCGCAGCCGGACGCGGAGCACGACGCGACGCCGTCGGCTCCGGCCGACGGAGACCGCGACGGCGTGCCGGCCGACGACGAGGCGGTCGTCCGGGCGGACGAGGCCCGGTTCGAGCGGTCCGCCTCGGACGACGACCGAGGCCAGGAGCGCAGCTCGGTCTGAGTGCTCCCGACTACGAGAAGAAGGCCCCGATCGCGAATGCGATCGGGGCCTTCTCCGTGGTGCGGGCGGTGCGTGTACTGACTAGCTGTGTGCATCACGTGCACGGGCGACTCGGCCGACCAGTACGGCGAGGGGCGCCGCGACGATCGTCCACGCGACGGCGATTCCACCGAGGATGGCGAGGAGCAGCATGGTCGTACCTCCGTTCGTTACGTCGTTGTAATTCCGGACACCCCAAGACTAGGTGCCTGAATGACACTCAAACGACTTCGGGTGGGAAACACGCCGGTGTTGCCTCCGATTTGCCGGTGTGTTACTAGTGGAGCGACCGCGAGTCCTCGTCCGAGGGTCACCGGAGCGGAGGAAAACCCCGTGGGTGCCGGGCGTCACTCCTCGGAGGAGCGCAGCGCCGCCCGAGGAGAGGCCGCGACGCGGTCGAAGGACGGGCGCGAGGCGTCGACGCTGATCCGCACGCCACCGGGACAAGACTAGGGACGGCGACCGGCGCGCTCCCGATCCGATGGTGCCCCCGGCAGGAATCGAACCTGCGACCAAGAGATTCCGACCCGATGCCTTGCGGTGGATCGCCGTGCCTCCCGGTTTCTGCCTCTGACCAGGCCGAATAGGTGAGCCTCGCTGGCTCTGACTGTCCGTGGATCGCCGCTCGTAGCCCTGCTTTCCGTCGACTAAACGATGAGCGCCCCGGCCCCCGTCACCCTGTAGCCACGAGCTGCAGGCGTGCGCGGAGGTCGGGGCCTTCGTGCGTTCGGACGCGGTAGTGCCGCTCGGTGATGTCGGTGCCCGCGTGGCCGAGCTGCCGGGACGCCTCGCCGAGGTCTTCGACGAGCGTCGCGACCGACTTCCGGAAGGTGTGCGGCGTGACCCACTCCCACTCCGTGCCCTCCGTGAAGCGCCGCAGCTGCTTCCGGAAGTTGTTCGGGTCCCGCACTGTCGAACGCTCGAGGAACAGCGATGGGAACACGAGGTCGACGTCGCGATCGCGCGCGGCGAGCATGTCGACGATGAAGTCGGGGAGCAGGAGGCGGCGCCGCGAGGTCGAGGACTTCGGGTGCGTCTGGATGGTCATGCCGGCGCCCTTGGTCCAGAGCGTCGTCCCGCGGATCGTTGCGGAGGGGGTGGGCGCGTCGAGGTCGACGTCGGCCCAGCGGATCGCGAAGACCTCGCCGACGCGCGCGCCGGTGCCGGCCATGAAATCGACGGGGTCGACGACGTCGCCGAGGACGCTGCGCCGGTCGGCGGCCAGCGCGGTCCGGAACGCGCGGAGCTCGTCGAGGGTGAGTGCGCGCACTTCGGGGGGCGTGGATCGGATGGAGCCGACGTCGCGGATGGGGTTCGCGGGGATCGCGTCGAGGCGCGCGGCCATGCCGAGGATGCCGGAGAGGACGCTCTTCGCTTGCTTCGCGGTCGCGGGCCCGCGGGTGCGGGCGAGGGTGCGGAGGAACGTGTCGCAGCGGGCGGTCGTCATCTCGCGCAGGCGGACGCCGCCGAGGCCCTGGTCGACGTGCGCGAGCGCCTGCCGGTACCGGCGCTCGGTGGTGGGTGCGCGCTGCCCGTCGATCTCGTCGGTCCACCACTTCACCCCCGCGTCGCGTAACCGCGTCTCCGGGGTGAGCTCGTCGCCGAGAGGGGCGCGGCGCTCGAGAAGGGCGCGGGTGAGGAGCTCGCGGGCGTTGCCGGCGCTCTGGGCGCTCTTGCGTTCGACGATGCGGGTGACGCCGTCGTAGTCGCGGAAGCGGGTGCGCGCGACCCAGGGTCCCTTGGCCTTCGGCGCCGGGGTGACGGTGACGACTCCGTTCGAGCCGATGGGTAGCGGCGGGCGTGGCATGGGCGCTCCTAGGCGGTGCGGTGGTCTCGGAGGTAGAGCTCGAGGAGGTGGTCGGTGACGCCGAGCTCGAGTGCCCAGACGCCGGGGTCCGGGCTCATGCGTGCGACGTCGGCGAGGTGGTCGGGGGCGATGAGCTTGCGGGCGGCCCACCGGTCGGCGAGGCGTTCGATGCGGGGGGTTGTCTCGGCGTGGCCGAGGCAGACGTGGCCGAGCTCGTGCGCGAGGGTCTGGCGTTCGTGCCATGCGCGGAGTCCGCGCTTGAGGACGATGACGCGCTCGTCGGGAAGCCAGAGGCCGTTGGCGGATCGGATCCTGCCGTGAAGGACGGAGATGCCCAGCCGGTTCGCGTGCTCGTACGGGTCGTACGCGGTGGCGGCGGGGCGGTGACTCATGGGGTCCTGTCGTCGAGGTCCTGTTCGGGGTCGGAGTGATCGGCTGCGATCCGGTCGCCGTACCGGGCTGCGATTTCTTCGTCGGTGAGAGTGTCGAGGGGACCACTGACATTCCGCCGACGCCTGTCGGATAGCTGCACGGCTGCGGCGGTCTGCTCGTCCGAGATCGGCTCGGTGAACTCGGGGTGCTCACCCTCGGCTTCGATGACGCGGCGGAGGATCTCTTCGGCGAGCTGGCGGTCGGTCGCGCTGCGGAGCGCAGCTTCGCTGATGGAGGCGCGCGCCTCGTCGGGGCTGATGTAGCCGGCGGCGACGAAGGCGGGGAGGATCGGCGCCCCGTAGGCGCGGCAGATGGCGACGACGGTCGCGGCCTTCATCTCGCCGTCGAGCTGACGAACGAGGGTGCTCGGGGTGATCCCCGCGGCGAGGGCGACGGAGCGCAGGCTCTTGGTGCCGCTGATCTGTTCGATGTGTTCCCGAAGTGCGTCATTCACGGGTGCGAGTCTGTCGCAACTTTGCGACACCCGCAAGCCGTAGTGCCCCGGAATGGCGGGAAAGCACCTGAACACTTCCGCAACAACCACCCCCGTCCGTGTTGCATTCCTGCGTCAGGCCGTCGCATACTTGCGACACAGCAACGCAGAACCGCAACGAGGAGGACCGAATGGGAAGCACGCTCCGGATCAAGCCGGGACTGCTCAAGAGGCTCCGCGAGGTTCGCGAGATCCCCAGCGAGGAGCACCAGGCGCGCCTCATGGGAGTCCACCGCGCAACGCTCCGCCGCGTCGACGAGGGCGCACAGCCCTCGGCGGCGTTCATGGTCGCGATGGTCGACACGTTCGGCCTGAGCATCGGCGAAGCGTTCGAGGTCGTGAAGACCCCGTCCCTCGCAGAGCAGAAGCAGAAGGTCGCGGCCTGATGGCCAAGCACCTCACCGTCACCGATCTCGCCGACGAGCTGCAGATCGAGGAGGCTGCCGTCTACCAGATGCGCAACCGCAACCCCGACGCACTCCCCCCGGCGTTCAAGGTCGGGAAGTACCTGCGCTGGCGTCGCGAAGACGTCGACGCGTGGATCGCGGCCCAGCTGCCGACGTCGAACGTGACGTCGATCAGCGGCCGACGCTCCGCCTAGACCGCCAGCAATCCCGCTGGCAGGGGCCGGCCACCGCGACGTTCTGAGTCGCGGACGGAGACCACCGGCCCCACCCCTCTCCCCCATCACACCCCGCGCCGTGGGAGGCGCTGTTCGTCGCGCCTTCCGAAGGGGCGCGCCGGGCACACACCAGAAGGGAACGACCATGAGCATCGTCGAAGACACTCACCTCGAGACGTGGAAGGCAGAGGTCGACTCGAGCCTCGCCGAGCGCCGTTGGCTCGCATGGATCGGCGACGCTGAGCGCGCCGCCGGCCACTCGCTCGACGGCGACCAGGCGGTAGACGGCTACTCGATGGACTTCGCCTACGAGGCGTGGGAGCTGGGCGCCAGCCCGGCCGCCTACGTGCGCTCCTTGCAGAAGGAGGCGTGATCATGCTCACGCTCCGCCGCGGTGAGGTCGTCAACCTCGCCGAGTACGTCCCGGCCATCGTGTCGGCCATGCACCACCGGCTCGACGGCCTCGCCGCCGAGTACACCCTCACCGGCAAGGCGGCCGCCTGATGGCCGGGCGCAGCCTCACCCCTGAGCAGATCGACGAGATCCGCTCGCGAGGAGCGGCCGGCGAGTCCGCGCGCTCGATCGCCGAGAAGGTCGGCTCGTCCCGGAATACCGTCGTCAAGTACCTCGCGGCGTCGGCCGACCCGAAGCCCGCGCAGCGCGGCCAGGGCTCGCCCTCGCAGCGCGCAGGCCTCTACGGCTCGATCCCCGAGATCTCCCCGGCCGACAAGGCGATCGTGCTCGCGGACCTCGAGCGGCGCGGCCTTGCGGACGACCTCGCCGACATGCTCGGCCTGCGCCCGGCGGTGTCCTCGTGACCGCCGTCGACACGATCCCTGCTGCCGTCGGCGTGCCCGCGGGAATCGCCCTGTGGCTCGCCGTCATCTGGCCGGCCCTCCCCTCCCGGATCCGGGAGCGGCTGACCCCTCACCGATGGATCGGCGCCCAGGCCCGCTACTGCACCGCCCACCAGCGGTGCCGCGGCCGCCTTCGCTTCTACAACCAGTACGGCGTCCGCATCTGCGAAGCGTGGACCGTCAGCACGCTCGTCTCGGCCGAGTCCCGCGAAGCGCTCGCCCCGGTGATCCACTGCGAGCTCCACCACGGACACCGCGGCCGCCACTACAGCATCGACGCCGATCGGACGTGGACGCGATGACCGCCCCACTGCAGTTCTCCGAACCCGCCAAGCCGGTCCCCGCAGACGTCCTCGACGTGCTCGCCCAACGCGCAGACGCAGGGGACGCGTACCTCATCGTCCGCGGCAACGTCGGCGCCCGTTTGCGCCGGAGCCTGCCGAAGGACCACCCGGAGCGCACCGGCTCGCTCTGGGAGCGCCTCGCCGGCTGACGCGACCGCACCTCACCCTCCCCACCCATCACCCGCTCACGAAGGAGCCCCATGTCCGTACAGATCTCCGGGCAGGTCCCCGGCGAGAAGCTCAACGGCCTCGTCGACCTCGCCTCCCAGTTCATCGACGACGAGACCGGCCGCGTAGTCGTCATCGGCGTCGTCGAGCCGTCGAAGATCGTCCACAACGTCGCCAAGCAGGAGACCTACCCCGTCGTCCGGTTCATCCAGATCGACGCGCTGCAGGGCGAGCTCGACGACGCCACCCGCGCGAAGCTCGCCGACGCGGTCAGCGACGGTGACCTCGAACTCATCGGCCGCGCGCTCCTCGAGGCCGCGTACAAGGCGAGGACCGGGCTCGAACAGCTCGACTTCGACGCGCCCGACCTCGACGCCGACGAGTGAGCGACCCGACCGAGCGCCTCCACGTCGTCTCGTTCTCCATCCCCGGAGAGCCGAAGGCGAAGGAGCGGCCCCGGCACGGGAAGGGCGGCCGCACCTTCACCCCCGCGACCACCCTCCGCGCCGAGGCCGCCATCGCCGAGCTGTTCAAGGCGGCCTGCGAGCTCGCGGACCCGCTCGCCTGCGACGTCGCCATGCGGCTCGACTTCCACCTCGTGCGCCGCGGCCGCCGCGACGTCGACAACCTCCAGAAGCTCGTGATGGACGCCCTCAACGGCGTCGCCTACGTCGACGACAACCAGGTCATCGACGTCCGCGCCACGAAGCGCTTCGTCGAGAAGGGCCACGCCGGCTCCTTCATCACCCTCTGGGCCGTCGTGCCCGCAGGCACCCCGATCGCCTGACCACTCACCACAAAAGGATCACCATGACCAGCCAGACCACTACCCAGCCCGCCGCCGTCGACACCGACGACGAGTCGTACCGCGAGCCCATCGACGTCGCCGCGCTCGCCGCCGAGTACGCCCGGCTCGGCGCGGTCGCCGCCGACGCGAAGGAGCGGCAGGAGCAGATCGCTGAGCAGCTGCGCGAGGGCCTCGAGTTCGGGACGCACCAGGCGGGGAACCTAGCCGTCGCGATCCAGCACAACCGGCGCCCGAACACCGCGCAGATCGAGAAGGACTACCCGGCCGACCAGTTCCCCGCGATCTACGTCCCGAAGCTCGACATGGCCGCGTTCCGAAAGTACGTCGCGCCGATCATCGTCGAGAACTACCAGGTCGAGGGCGCCCCGAAGGTGCTGGTCAAGTGACTAACAACTATCGGACTAGGCGAGACGATGCAAAGTTCTCGCCGGCCGCGTTTCGCCACGTAATCAAGATGACGGTCACCGGAGGACTAGCAATAGAACGCTCAATAAAGAAGGGGATTTCTGCCCCAGGATCTAAGTCGAATGGATCCGTAATCGAGAAGACCGCGTCATTGAATCCACCGAGCTCTTCCATCTGGACGGCATACGCAGTCTCGGAGCCGTCATTCACCAGAGCGAACCCGCGCCCCTTCGATCCGCCCCCTGCAATCTTCCAGCGAACCCCATTGGACTCCTCTCGCGAGCCGCTACCCCGCCGGTTTGCAACATCTGCTGCTGCGGAAACCTGCAACTCGATGGCTCGCTGGCTCGCCTCAACAGCAGCCTGCATTGCTTCCACAGCGAGGCGATTCGACTCCGCGGCAGCAATGCTCGCCCTCGTCGATTCCTTCTGGGAATCATTCGCGGTTTTGTTTGCGCGAAAGGTGAGTAGTGCGATGAGTCCTGTCGCCGCAATTCCAAGGGCTGTCAGGACAACCATGATCCAGTCGGTGATGAGAGGACTGTCCTCCGTGATTACGTGCGGATACTGGCCCGACTGGAAATTAGATACAAGCTCGTTCAGTGCGTCGATCAACTCGTCCATGCCCCGCACTCTAACGGTTCCCGCAGTCTGCCTTTGTCACCCACTCGCAACCGAGTGCTTGAGGTGATCGACATCGAGCGTGCGTACCTCGGCGTCATCGAGCGGGCGATGGCCGCGCACCCCCGCAGCCACCAGAAGCGCATCGGCCCGTCCGAGATCGGCGACCCCTGCGACAAGGCGATCCTGCACAAGCTCGCGCAGATCCCCGAACCGCCCCGCCCGCCAGCGTGGAAGCCCGCGATCGGCACCGCCGTCCACGCGCAGCTCGAGGATTGGTTCGACGCCGCGAACCCCGACAGCCACCTCGAGTGGGTCACCGAGAACACCGTCTACGTCGGCGACATCGGCCCCGAACGGATCCTCGGCTCCTGCGACCTCTTCCACATCCCCTCCGGCACCGTCATCGACCACAAGGTCATCGGCGCGAAGCAGCTCGCCCACTACCGGGCGAACGGCCCCTCACCGAAGTACCGCGTGCAGGCGCACCTCTACGGCCTCGGCTACTTCAAGGAGGACGGGTGGGGCATTCCCCGCGAGGTGATGATCGCGTTCCTCCCCCGCGACGGCGAGCTCGGGAAGACGTACCTCTGGCACGAGCCGTGGAACGCCGGCATCGCCCTCGAAGCGATGAACCGCGCGAACCGCCTCGACCAGCTGTGGCGCCTCGTCGGCCTCGAGAAGGCCGTCGAGATCTCCCCCGGCTGCGACGACCCCTACTGCGCTTGGTGCCGCCTCGACCGGGCCGCCGCCGACCGGGCGAAGGGAGGCCCGCTCTTCACCCTCTGACCGCCACCCACGCACGACCAGCACGGACCAGCACGACCACCCAGACAGCCCGAAAGGCGAAACCACTCATGTCCCTCTTCGACATCTCCGGCGGCAAGTCCGCCACCTTCAACACCATCGGCGAGACCATCACCGGCACCATCACCCGCGCGCCCTCCGAGCGGCAGGCCACGAAGTACAAGACCACCGACCTCGACTTCTGGCCCTCCGGCGACCCGAAGATGCAGATCCAGGTGCCGCTGCAGACCACCCTCCGCGTCGACCCCGACGACGACGGCGTCCGCACCCTCTACGTCACGAAGTCCAAGGGCGACTCCCGCTTCCGCGCCATCGCCGAAGCGATCGCAGCGGCCGGCGCCGGAGACCTCGCCGTCGGCGGGATCCTGACCGTCACCTACACCGGCAACGACCCGCAGTCGCAGAACCCCGCAAACCCGAAGAAGCTCTACACCGCCACCTACGCGGCGCCCGCATCCGGCTTCGCCCAGCCCGCACCCGCCGCCGCACCCCAGCAGCAGCAGGCGCCCGCCGGGTTCCCGTCGCAGGCCATCCCCCAGCAGGCCCCGCAGCAGCAGACGCAGGCGCCGTTCGTTCCGCAGACCCCGCCGCCCGCGGGGACCTGGCCGGACACCGCCCCGCAGCAGGCCGCCCAGCAGCAGGCCCCCCAGCCCGCCGCGCCCGCGGGGACCTGGCCGGACACCGCCCCGCAGCAGGCCGCCCAGCAGCAGGCCCCCCAGCCCGCCGCGCCCGCAGCACCGGCCGCGCCCGCCGTCGCGGGACACCCGTCCGGCCTGCCCGGCGAGCTCGTCGAGAAGATCCGCGCCCTCATCGGCATGCAGATCCCTGACGCCGGCATCGCCTCCGCCACCGGCGTCACCCCCGAGCAGGTCGCCGCGGTCCGCGGCTCCTGACCCACCCCGGCACCACCCCGCACCGAGCGGTCCTCGGCACCCGCACCACCCAGAAGGAGAAGACCGTGAACCAGGCAGAGATGGACGCGCTGCGTCAGAAGATCGCCACCGCCCTCAGCCGCGCCGGAATGGAGGCGACCCTCTCGCCCGACGAGGGCGACGCCGTCTACGTCAGCGACGGCGACGCGGACATCGTGCTCACCCTCGAGGTCCTGTAGCCCGACCCGCTCGGCGGCGCCCACCCCTCACCCGGTGGGCGCCGCCCCCACCCCGCCGACACCCGCGCCCACAGGAAGCACCCCATGAGCAGCATCAACCAGACCGCGCACCAGCTCGCGGCCGCCGGCGTGTCCGTCATCCCCGTCGCCCCCGGCACCAGCAAGCGCCCCCACGGCTCGTGGAAGCAGGCGCAGACCACCATCGCCACACCAGGCGAGATCGACCAGACGTGGACCACCGACACCCCCTTCGGGCTCGGAATCGTCACCGGCGCCGTCTCCGGCAACCTCGAGATGCTCGAACTCGAAGGCCGCGCCATGAACCGCCTCCCCGAGCTCGCGCAGCTCGCCCAGGACTCCGGCGTCGGCGACCTCTGGGCCCGCGTGTCCACCGGCTGGCTCGAGCAGTCCCCCTCCGGCGGCATCCACTGGCTGTACCGCACCGACCGGCCCGTCGTCGGAAACACGAAGCTCGCCGCCGACCCCGACCACCAGACCCTCGCCGAGACCCGCGGCGAAGGCGGCTTCGTCGTCGCCGCCCCCACCCCCGGCGCCTTCCACGACACCGGCCGCCCCTGGCTCCGCATCGCCGGCGGCCCGGACAGCATCCCCACCCTCACCGACGACGAGCGCGGCACCCTCCACGCCATCATCGGCACCCTCGACGAGACCCCCGCCCCCGAACAGGCCGCGACCCTGTCCGCCACCTGGACCGCGACGCCCGCGAACCGCGACGGCGACGTCACCCCCGGCGACGACTACGAAGCCCGCACCGACTGGGCCGACATCCTCACCCCCCACGGCTGGACCCTGATCTTCGCCCGCGGCACCACCCGCTACTGGCGCCGCCCCGGCAAGGACTCCGACATCTCCGCGACCACCGGCCACGCCCGCGACCGCGACCGCCTCTTCGTGTTCACCACCTCCACCGTCTTCGACTCCGAGACCCCCTACACGAAGTTCGGCGCGTACGCCGTCCTCGAGCACGGCGGCGACCACTCCGCCGCCGCCACCGCCCTCGCCGGATCCGGATACGGCCACCGCGCCGAACGCCACCTCT
>NZ_PSTN01000042.1:0-13590 GCF_002930955.1 Rathayibacter sp. AY1A4
GACGCCACCGCCCTCTTCACCGCAGCCGCCGCACTCGCTCTCGCGGGAACCGTCGTCGCGCTCAGAGCCGAACGCAAGCAGGAGCTCATCACCGAGTCGCCGGAAGACCGAGCGACGACATAGCGCAGCGCCCCCTCTGCCGCTCAACGATCCCCTTACGGAACACATGATCGTGGAGTGCTGAACGTTCTGATTCATGGCGTGTTCACCGACGTGCCGGACCATGATGCTCATGGAAACACGAGAACTGGCATGGGGGATTCTGGCGTGGCCGGCCGTTGCGGTCCTCGCGCTGCTGCGAACAGCGGGCAGCTGGGATGTATCGGGCGGGTCCGCAGCAGGGCTCATCGCGGGCACGGCAGCTGCGTTCACTGTCGCGGGCGCACTCCTGTGGCTTCCCTCGAGTCTCTGGCTCGACCGGCGGACACGCCGCTTCCCGCGTGTCGGGCAGGCGGCCGCGTTCCTGGGTCTGGGACTCGTGATCGGCGCCGCCGCCTCCACCGCACTGGTACTCGCGTCGGGAAACGCGACCTGGCCCTCCTCCGCGGGCCTCATCACGGAATACGCAGTCACGGCAGGCATCGCCTCCCTCCTCGGCCGGCTCCTCGCCACCACCCTTCGCGCGAAGAAGCTGCCGATCGTTCCGACGGCGGCGAATCGCGTGAACCGCTGAACGATCCCCCTACGGGACGGCACAAGTCTTCGCACTCGAGGGGACTTGGCCAAGGGTGCAGCGATTTGCAGCGCTGCGGACACTTCTTGGTATGAGCGTCACTGATGAGCAGGACTGGGCTCGCGTCGTAGCGGGTGAGGGTGAGGCGTTCGGTCGCATCTTCGACCGGCACCGCGACCGCGTCCGCCGGCACGCGCTCGGGCTCGCTCCGACTCCTGGGGAGGCGGAGGACGTGGTGTCGTTGACGTTCCTCGAGGCGTGGCGCAAGCGCGAGCGGATCCCATACGGGACGGCCCGGGCCTAGTTCAAGCGTCGCGGAGCATCGACCGAACAGCCTCGAGCGTGAACCCCATCGCCACGGCGAGCTCGTCCTCGTTGGCACCGAGAAGAACAGCGGAGCGCGCAGCAGAAACGACCCTCTCCCTCCCACTGGATCCCGAGGGCTGGCTGCGAAGAAGTGCACTCTCCTCCGACGCGCGCACGAGCGCTGCCTCCGCTTCACTGCACAGAAGCCTCGGCGGCTCGTTGAGATCGATACGCTACCCACGCGCGGACGGCTCAGTGGCTTCATCCATGTCCCGAAGCTACCCAACGTCGACGTCGAGCACCGCCGCCGCACCCCGACAGCCTCGAGCGCTGCGGCAAGCTCGACATCCGGCAACATGCGCTGATCCTCCCGGACGCCCGGCCAGCGATCCCCATATGGGACGCGACGCTGGGAACGTCGAGGAGGATGGCTGTTATGCCAGTCGTCTTCGATGGAACCGTGTGGACGCACTACTCCCAGCTGCAACTCACAACCGGCGCTGCGTCGGTTGAGGATCCTCGTGATGCGTTCGACGGACAAGAGAATGGGCTGTGCGGAGCGAGCTTGCCCGGCGCCCTCTTCATGCGGACAGGTATCCACACCGGGTACGTACAGGTTCGAGTCAGCACGTTGGACACAGCGCCTGAGCTCGGCTTGTGGGAGGAGATCGTCGAGGCGAGCTTCCAGCCCGAAGGACCGGATGCGGTGCTTAGCGGATGGTCTGGGGACTCCGCCGCGTCGTTCCAGCTCACGGCGTCCGCCTATCGGGCCCGGTGGTGCGCTTCCGGCATGGAAGAGGGCCGGCGACAAGATGTCGCCGACGAAGCGCATCCGGCGCCTGACCGGTACGCGCTGTATCTGTGGCCGGCGCCTGCCTCGGCGGACGCGGTAGTGCGGCGAACCTCGGCAATTGCCGCGTACTGGCACAACGACGCCTCTCCGCGCAGCTAGCTTCACCAGGGCGATCGCTCGTTCGGTGAACGATCTCCAGCAGCGATGCGGGTGAGAGCGGCACACCTAGACTCCTGCGCATGACTGCTTCGTCATCCGTGGACGTGTCGCGGCGCCGACGTCGTCCGGCTCGTCGCCGCCTGTCCTTCTTCGGCGTCTTGGGTGAGCTGCTGATGACCGTAGGGGTGCTCGTTCTGCTGTTCCTCGCCTGGCAGCTGTGGTGGAACGATGCGGTGATCGCAGGGCGGCAGGAAGATCAAGCGGCCGAGCTGCGCCAGAGCTGGGGCGATGACGCGCCGTCCGCGGAGGCGCCGTCCGAGCCGACCGCTGAGCCGGCCGTCCCCGGTGACCCGGTGATCGCGCCGGTCGCAGCTCTGGACACCACGTTCGGCAACCTCTACATCCCCCGGTACGGCGAGGGGTGGGTGCGCACGATCGCTGAGGGCGTCGACGCGGAGAACGTGCTCGACGTGGGCAGCATCGGCCACTACCCGGGAACGCAGATGCCCGGCGAAATGGGGAACTTCGCGATCGCGGCGCACCGCTCCGCCGCCGGCGGAGGAATGCACCTCATCGATGAGCTGCAACTAGGTGACGCGATCTACATCGAGACCGCCGACGGCTGGTACACCTATCGGTTCCGGAACCTCGAATACGTGCAGCCCTCCGAAGTGCAGGTCATCGATCCGGTCCCCTGGACGAGCGACGTCGTTCCGACGGATCGTCTGATCACGATGACGAGCTGCAATCCGCTGCTGTCGACCGCGGAGCGGATCATCGCCTACGGCGTCTTCGAGTCGTGGCAGCCCCGCTCCGCAGGAGCGCCCGCCGAACTCGCCTCTTCCCTCGCGACCTGACGTCCGGCGTCGGCGCTGGCACCGCGACGAGGGCGGCGAGCCGGTTTCATGCTGCGGCAGACGTTTGCGGGTCGGGTGGACATGTACAGGATGAACCCGCTTTCGAAGGAGCCCGTCATGACTGCCGCCCCTGACCGAGACCCCCTGGACGTCCTGCTGGATGAGTCCAGCCCCCGCACATCGACAGTGACGAACGACGTCGCTGTCGAGCTGGCCGAGCTTCAGCAGCTCGCGGCGGCAGAGGCCCGCGTCAACCGTCACCGCTGGGCGCGTCCTGCGGTCGCCGGAGTGGCGTCGCTGGTACTGCTCGGTGGCATGGCGACCGCGGCCGCCGCGGCGACGGGCGCGTGGTCGCCGTGGGCGGAGACGCCGGACGCCTCGATCACCTATTCGCTGCCCAGCGGTGTTCAGTGTGAGGAGCGCATGGGAGACGTTCAAGGAACCGATCCGGCGGCCGTCGCCGTGGTCGATAACTTCTACCAGACGACCGACATAGACGCCCTCCTCAGCGACGGGGCACTCCAGGAGACCATCGCGCAGCTGCGTACCGAGGACCGATCCTTCATCAACGCTGACGGATCCCGCACGCCGGCCGGCTACGGCACCGAGTTCTACAACGCCGACCGGGAGTACTCGACCGCCGTCGGGCGCATCATCAGCAACGCTCTCGACGCCGAGCTCACTGCGCAGAACGTCGACGTCGACGCCGCGAACCTCAGCATCGCGGGCGAGGCCCACTGCCCCGGAGCGACCTGGTGACCCGCAGGAAGACCGACGAGGCGGAGCGACTCACCGAGGCGCTGCGCGTCGCCTCGCCTGACCTGCTCAAGTACCTGCAACGCCGCCTCCCTCTCGAGGACGCCGCCGACGCACTCGCGGACGTCATGCTCACCGCATGGCGCCGCGTAGGCGCCCTTCCCCGCACCGCGGAGGAGTCGCGGATGTGGCTTTTCGGCATCGCCCGGAACGTCCTCTCGAACAGCACCCGCACTGAGAACAGGCGAGCCGACCTCTCCGGCCGGCTCCGCGGCGTTCTGGCGACCGCTCCTACCGAAGGACGCCCCGCCGACGAAGGAGTCGACGTGCGCGATGCGATCGCCAGGCTCGCGCCAGAACAGGCCGAGCTCGTCCGCCTCATCCACTGGGACGGCTTCTCCATCACCGAAGCAGGACAACTCCTCGGCGTCCCCGCGTCCACGGCACGCACCCGCTACCAACGAGCACGAGAAGACCTGCGGTCGGCCCTGGCGGCATCACCAGCAAGCGACGACGACGCCAAGCCCCTCCGAGCGGTCCGCTGAAAGCGTCCCGCAGATCGATCCCCATACGGAACACGCTGCAGCGAATGCCGGTAAGCGACCTGGGGCACGGGCGACGTCGGCTGCGGCGGGAACCGCGGGCAGCGGTCGTGTGTACCGGGATGACGCCTTCCCCAGCCGAGGTCGATACGCTCGCCACTCCGAGGAATGAGGTGGTCGTATGTACGGATCGAAGAGGCTCATCGATTTTGCCGTGGCCGAGGAGCAGGCACGGCGGCAGCGCATGGAAGCCGACCGCGAGACCGCGGATCACGGAGACGATCGCCCTGAGGGGTTCGATGCGAGCTCCACCCCTCTGCCCAGCTACAGACCTCTTGCAAGCGGCCGGGGCGACACTGCTAGCGACGACGCGGAGTAGCCCAGTCGCACAGTGCCGCGAGAACACACGCGCTGAGGAGCGCAACGACGCCGCGAGAAACGCCGCTATAGGTGACCGGTTTAGGATCCCGATACGGGACGCGCGCCAGCACTGTGATACCTCGCGCCACGGTGACCGAACGACGTCGGAACCGACGAGGATCCGAGGCGTGAAGAACAGCAGTGACGGTGAGCACTACCTCCTCCTCAGGACAGCCCTCTGGGCAGACGCCACCGACGTCGTTGGAATCTATGGCAGCGAGCAGCGCGCTCGGGAAGCAGCAGGTTCCTCTACGGGACCCGATCGGTGGACGCTCGAGGAGTGGAGAGGAGACGTGCGCCGCAGCAGTCTCCAGCTCCAGGCCGCTACGCGCTCACGCTGACGCAATGGAGTTGCACGGCTACAGTCACGAAGGAGGGTCGCGATGCGGCGACCGCTGGGGAGGTCGCTGTGGGCGAATCGAATGATGGCCGCTTCAAGAAGCTGCCCGATCGGATCGAGCCGGCTCAGCAGACCGTGAGCGTCCCGGCCAGCGAAGACGACTCCACGACGCCACCGCAACCGCCGGCCGGCGTTCCTGACCTCGTGATCGCGACTCGCGTGGCGGACGCCGCCACGATGACCGGCCTTCTCCGCCGTACGGCGGGGCGCGTTGCACTGACGGTCGTCGTCGTCGCGGCCGGCCTCGTCACCGTCCTCGCCGCGCTCAACCTGCGCTTGTAACCAGACCGATCAGCCGTGAGCGAGGACGGCGCGTCCGACAGCGGCGCCTCTCGACTCGCCCACCGAACATTCCGGGGATCCCATGCTCAGAGCACTTTCGTCCACTTCCATGTTCTGGATCGGTGTCGCCGGGATTCTCCTGGGCATCGTCTTCGGCACGATCGTGCCGTTCTGGATCGCCCCCTACCAAGCCAACGGATCACCCACCGTCGAACAGATCATCAGCACCATCCCGGTCCTCACACGAATCGCGGAGGGCATCGGCTACTCGTTCGTCGCAGGAGCCTTCGTCGTTCGCCACTTCGAGAAGCGCGAACTCGTCGACGCTCGACGGTCCGTGCACTTCGTCGGCCGAGCAGCCCGGAAAGACGAGCAGTAGCCCCTCCGAGCAGTCCGCTGAAAGCGTCCCGCGGATCGATCCCCTTACAGGACACTCTCGGTCGCGAGTCGGTAGCTCCTCGTGGTGAGAGCCGCGTCACGCCTACTGTTCTCTCGTGGGAGAACTCAAGGTAACGAGCTCGGCGGCGATCGAGGCCGCTTCACGTCGCGCCGAGGGGTGGATACGCCGTGGTTGAACGCCTGGACAGCTGGGACCCGAGCAGACTCTCGCCGGACCGGCAGACACCACCCCGCCAACGACGGTTGGTGAGACTGTCGATCGCGCTGGGAGCTCTAGCCGTCGTGGCGGCCGCGGTTCTGTGGGTGGGTGATCTGCTGTTCGGAGTGCATGGCCCTTCCCACTACGTCAGCATCACCAACGACACCGGAGCCTCACTCACCTGGTCCTGCTCCTGGTCCGATCTTCACCTCGCCGCCGGGGAGACAGGTCAGCTGCGAATCCTCGACCAGCCCGACCAGGACTACGGCTGCGTCCCACAAGCAGCGACCCCCTTCGTAGCGGCGGCGCACAACAACGACATCTGCCCGTCACTGACCTCTATGACCGAGGGAAGGCAGTTCACGGCAACCGACTTCGCGAAGACCTACCGCTGCCCGTAGCTGGATACGCGACCGGTGAACGATCCCCCTACGGGACGAACTAGCTTGCCCCGCAGGAGCCGACATGAGCGGCGGGCCGTCAGTGCGTGCTCTACGCCTCACGCACGGTCAGGAACCATGCCGTGTCGCGATCGGCGCCAGTTGTAGCCGCGCCGACGAGGTCGATTGGGTCGGTGCCGAGGGAGGCTGGGTCGATGTCGAGCGGACCGTCGCCGCAGTCCACGGTTTGGACAGTGGTCTTGCCTGTCGTGACCGTGCCGGTCTTGGAGTCGGAGTCGAGATGCAGTTCGACCGTGCCATCCCCGAAGCATTCGAAGGTGATGGCGCCGGGCAGTACCGGTTGGTCGAAGGCAGATTCCAGCCGATCCCCTTCCTGCCCCGCGCTCGAATCGGACGACAGCACAGCGAGGAAAGGACCTCCCGCGTCGATGTCAGCCTGACGATCCGAGCGCCACTGGGTGAGCTGCGCGCGATCAACGGGCCCTGGCGCGCACGCGGTCATGGTGCCCACGACAGCCAGCAGGAGTGTGAGTGCAACAGAACGACGACTCATCTGCCCACCCTCGGTCCGGCCGGATTAGGTCGAGCGAGTCTCGTCGTCCGGTCTGGCGGAGAGTGTCGCGCCAGGCGACTCAACGTGCATCGAGGACGGCTCCAATCTGATCGAAGGATATATCGCGGATACGTTGCCACTCTTCCGCCTCACTCGCGGTTCCCCACCTCCGAACGAGCAGTTCGATGGTGACGTGGAGGGCATCGAGGGGGTAGCGCGTTACCTGTGCGACCCACTCGTAGGTCTGCGCAAGTCCGGCGGTCGTCGGAGTCGTGGACACGCCTCGAGCCATCAAGTGCAGCGACTCGCCGTGAGCAATGCCGGAGAGACGTGAGTAAGCCACGGCCCCGTCGATTCCTGTCGCATCCAAGACTTCCGATGCGAGCGTGGTGAAGCTCGGAGTCCTGCTGAGGAACTGGCGCAACGTCGGCATCTCCGTTGCAGCTACTCCCTCAGTGGTCTCTGCGAGTTGCGAGTGGAGAGTGGCATCGAACAGCGCCCGACCGTCCTCACCGGCGCTGTTCGGAGACATGATGCCTCGGCTGTAGAGCCCCTGTCCCTCTTTCGCCAGAAGGAGCGCAGCTCGATGCCGGCACTGAAGCGACGTGTCACTCGAAAGCATCCACCAGGCTCGCCCCAACGCTTCGACCGCTCCACGAGCGATCGTTCCGAGGGAGGTGGTCAACGGATCATCCTGTTGGAGCGCATATCCCAGCGCGCGGAGGTGATCGAGGCCGCTGGCCACAGAGATCGACATCTGGCTCACCGCCGCGGTGTAGGAGCGGTCGATGTAGAGTCCGGCCCCGAAGCCCGACGCTGGCGGGTTCTGCCAGGCGTTCATTGCGATCGTCTCCGCGCTGCGTGCCATCGCAAGGATGGCGCTACCGACCTGCGTCGCTGAATACACGTCGATAGGGCCACTGGGCCGGATGGCTGGCATCACGCACTACCTAAGCAACTGGACGGCGACGCCGGCGGCGACGTCCTCGCCCTCGATGGTGGCGAATCCGGTGACTGTGCCGATCGCGTCGACGCCGAGTGAGGAGTCCGGGACCCGGGCGACGAGCGAGGCGCCACGGTCCGTGACGTGCGTGGCGTCGTAGTTGGCTTGGGTGGCGCTCTCGAACTCGAAGACGAACGCCTTCGTCTCCTGCTCTGAGAGGCGGACGCCGAAGTGCTTCGCCGTGGCGCCATCAGCGCCGGTGAGCTCGATGGCGTAGGTCAACCATCCCACCGACTGTGGCAGTTCGAGCGGGTCGCCCAGAGTGAAGGTCGCGGTGATCCCGGAGGGGTCGGTGGCGACGTGAACGGCCAGCAACTCGCGGGGCGTCGGGGTGCTCATGCGCTCACCCTAGAACCGCCTCGGCTCCGTGGACACGCCCAGAATCCGGTGGGAGGGTGGGCGCATGTCGAAGCCTCGGACCAAGCTCGCACGTGCTGCGCTGATCAGCAACGGCATGGTCTGGTTCGGGCTATCGTTCATGCTCTTCGCAATCGCCGGCGAGCAGACCTACGCGGCGTTCACCGGTGAGTGGTTCAACGTGCTCGGGTGGGTGCTGATCGTCGCCGTGGCCGCCGGCCTGACGGTGGTCGGGGTGATCGAGAACCGGAACATCCGGGCGGGGAAGAAGTACAAGCCGCGGCCCCGCCGCTGATCGCTACTCGGCTGCAGCCTCGGCGGACACGACGGCGCGGGCGCGCTCGATGTAGCTGAGGCCGGCGGCGCGCAGCGCGTCGACCGTCATCTTGCGCTCCTCCCTGGGGGCTCCGATGACGGGCAGGGGCGTGGTGAGCAGGGCGACGTCGCGCAGGTCGTGCGCGAGGTCTTCGTCGTAGATCCCGGTGTCTCGGTCAGCGAAGCCGACGACCTTGATGCCGGTCGTGAGACCCCGGCTGGTGAGGGTGTCGCGGACGACGGTGAGGTAGGCATCCTGGTACGCGGCGACGTCGCGGTCCCAGACCTCGGTGATGGCGCGGGAGAGCCGTTCCGTCGCGCGGTACAGGTCGTACCGGGGGTCGCCTGCGTCCTTGGCGCGGTTGAGGACCGCGTGGTGGATCTCTCCGAGCTGCTCGTACTGCTCGGTGCTCAGGGAGCCGGCGGTGGACATTTCGGCGGCGAACGCTGCGATCCGGGCTGTCTCTTCGGCGGTGGTGTGTTCTTGCGTCATCGCCGCCGTGTCGACGTCGGTGCTGGCGAAGAGGTCGATCTGGTCTTGGTCAGCGAGGGCGAGGAGCCCGAAGTCCTCCAGGTCGGATTCTGCTGAGACGACGACGCTGACGGGAGTGGTGCGCCATTTGAGGGTCCGGTGGCCGCGAGCGTCTTCCTGGGCGAAGTGCTGCTCGAGCATCGCGGGGAAGCAGCCGCAGTCCTCGTGCTCGTCGTGGTGGTGGCCGATACAGCGGTCGTCGGCGCAGCCGCATTCGTCGCCGGCCCACTCCGCGATGGAGGGCGAGCCGTGCTCGCGCGCCCATTCGTCAGGGTCGATTTCCTGGGCGCGGAGGGTGCTGATCACGTCGGGGTAGAGCTTCATCGTGGGTGTCCTGTCTGATGAGGCGCGACGGCCGGCGGTCGCGACGGGTGCGAGCGCGTCCATCGTCGCATCCGGCCATGACACTGGCTGTGCTGCTGTGGTGCGAGGCCCTGGGGTCGAGGGGATTCTCCCTCCCCTGTGGGCCGGCCCGGTCGGGGTCGGGACGTTACGCGTCAGATCTGGCCGGAGCGGTGTGGGAGCGGATGGCATAGACGAGGCCGCCGATGATCAGCCCCAACGACACGATCAGCAGCGCTGTAAGGAACCAGCTCGGGTTGATTACGGCGAGTACGTCACCGGAGCCCAATTGCTCATAAGTGCACCTGAGGCCGAGCGGCCACAGTGAAGCGCCTGCCAGGGTCTCCGTTTCCACGCCGGGAAAGAGAACGCCGTACCAGGCGTAACAGGTCTCGGTGCCGTTTCTGACCTGGCCGTAGAGCTCGAAGATCAAGACCAGGAGCCCAGCGACTCCGGCTCCGATCGACACTTTCGGTCCGGTCGTCACGAAGGGTGCCCCTCTGCCATCACTGCGGTTTTCGCGTCCGTAGCCTAGCCACCGGTGAGAGCACAGGCATGATGCGGGTGCGTGGCGGGGGGGGTCGAGGGGGGTTCTCCCCCTCGTGCGGGCCGGGCCGTTTCGGGTCGGCCCGCGCAGGCGCAGGCGCTCAGAGCGTGAGCGTGTGGAGGATCAGGGTCGTCGAGCCGATGGGCTTTGGGAAGTCGGTGTAGTCGAGGGTGGCGCGGCGGTTGCTGATGAGGTCGAGAGCGATCAGCTCCTCCTCGGACTCGTCCGTCATGTCGCCGGGCTCTTCGTCCCATTCGCGCAGGACCTGCCGGTCGGCGTCGAGGACTTTCCACAGTCCCCAGACGTGGGCGATGGGGCCGGTCGTTTCGTATGTGAAGACGAGGGCGGTCGCGGTGGGCCAGCCGTAGGCGGCCGCGGCGACGATCAGCGCTCGCGCTGCGGTGGCGGTCGCGTCGGCGTCGCCGGACGCGGCCGCGGCGTCGACGGCGACCTCGGCGGCGCGCAGCGTCGGGTCGTCCTGGTACGGGTCGAAGCGGTGGGCGGGGCGGGGTGCGGTGGTCGTGGTGGTCATGGTCGGGCCTTCCTGTGCAGCAGTGGGAGAAGAGGAGGAGGGGCGGGGACCGGCGCGAGCCGGTCCCGCCGGAGGGGCTAGCTGAGCCCCGCGGCGTCGGCGGGGGTGCTGTCGCCGGTGACGACCTGCTCGACCGGGGAGAGCGCGTAACCCCAGGCCGCGAGCTGACGGAAGTGCTCGGCCGTGCGCTCGTCGCCGCGACGCCAGGACTCCTTACTCGTGTGCGCCTCCTGCCCTCCGAGGACGACGGCCAGCGCGACCAGGCGGGCCTTCGCGGGGTTCGCCTCGACCAGCGCTGCGAGGGCGTCGGCGCGGTAGCCGGAGGGGCGCTCGATGCGCAGCAGCGCGTGCGCGAGATCGCTGCCGCCCGTCATCCCGGAGGACACCGCGAACCGGTGGGTGGTGAGGCCGAGAGCGATGATGCGATCCGCGTCCTTGGGGAGGGTCTTGCGGGCGAGGAACGTCGCGATCCACTCGCGGCGCACCTTCTCGGCCGCGTTCCACGCCTTGTTGTTGGCGATGAGCACCTTCCGCTCCGCGGACTTCTCGGCGGCCTCCTCCTCGGTTTCCTCCTCGGTCTGCGGCTGCTCGGGGGCTCCGTAGGCGTAGGTGAATCCGGCGGCGGTGGGATCCTGGACCAGGAGCGTGACCTCGACCTCGCCCCGCCAGCTGGTGCCGATGAGCACTCCGCGGCCGGCAGCGGCGGCGACCTGCTCGGGAGTGACGCTCTTCCCGTCCTCGCCGCGCAGCTGCCGCACCGGCGTCCACGTCGCCTGGTCGCCGTAAGCGTCGGAGCGGGTGAGGATCTGGAAGCCGTTGCCGATGTACTCGGCGGCGGTCGCCGCGAGGAGCGCCTGGTGCGCGGCCTCGTCGCGGAGGGTCTGCGCGGTGTGCTCGAACTGGGCCGGGTCGTGGGTGGCGACCTCGATCAGGTTCGCGCGGGCGTCGGAGTCGTCCTCGAACTCCAACAGCACCGCCGCCTGGTCCAGGGTCAGCTCGTGCTCGTGCAGAACGGACGTGACGGTCGCGGACTCCGCGACCGCAAGGCCCTTCTTCACCGCGTCGGTCTTGGTGCCGGTGCGCTTGGCGATCGCTGCAGCGGACACGCCCTCAAACGCGAGCTGCGCCCACGCGGCGGTGCGGTCCGCGACGCTCAGCTCGGCGCGCTGGTCGTTCTCGATGATCTGCTGAACGATCCGATCCGCGGTTGTCTCGTCGCCCTCCACGACGTAGACCGGGATCGTGGGCACTCCGGCCTCGCGGGCGGCGAGGGTGCGGCGCTGTCCGGCGCGGACGATGACGTTGCCGTGCTCGTCGCGGCGGGCGAGGACCGGGGTGATGACGCCGTTCTCGCGGATCGACGCGATGAAGTCCTTCGTCAGCGGGGCGCTGGTGCGGACGTTCTGCTCGATCACGAGGACGGTCGGGTCGATGTGCTGAACGGTCCCGGTTCCGGTGGTGATAGTCACGATGGTTTCTCCTTGATCGGTGTGCGATCATTGAGGCGACAAGTCCCGTGGTTCTAACCCAACTACGGGGCTTTTGTCGTCTTCCTGATCGTTTTTCTTTGCCTCTCCGGCGGGATGAAATCAATTGAGTGGAGTCGGCGGAGTGACGGCTCTCTCGGGCGAAATAAGCCCGCAGGGCGCGTCCGAGAGAGACGGCACGTAGCCGACGGAGCGAGATAGATTGAAACCGCGGAGAGGTGAAGAAAACGGGTAATCCGGCCGCGTAGCGGCTCCCGCCGGCGGTGCTCCGTCACCGCTGCGCGTGCGCAGCTCGCGCCCCCGGAACGGGGAAGACCGGGGAGTGTGAGGGGGTCGCCCCTCACGGGCCGGCCCGGAAGGCCGGCCCGCGCCGCGCGGCTACCGGTCGGCGGGCTCGGAGCAGTTGGCGCAGTCGCACGGCCCGCTGGGGTTCTCCGTCCGCTCGACGGCCGCGATCTGCGCGGCCTGCTCCGCCGGGGAGAGCGCCTGCCACCCCTCATCCGCGCGCCGGTTCAGCTCGATGCGTGCCGCACGCTCGTCCAGCGTCTCCGGGGTCGGGGTGAGGAAAGCGGCCAGTGCCGCGCCGGTGTCCTGCTTGTCGGCGGGGGTGAGGAACGCGATCAGCGCGGCGGCGTAGGCGGTGCCGTCGTCGGTGACGGGGAATCCGCCCGGAGCTCCTTCGCCGGGAAGAGTGAGCGTGTTGCGGATGTGCGCGAGGATTTCGGCGTCCGTGGCGGTCGCGTCGTCGTCAGACTCGGCGCGGCGGGTGTCGAGGATGAGGGCCAGCTGTTCGGCCGTGGCGCGGCCGGTGTCGGTGCGGGTCATGGTGTGGTCCTCTCAGCGGTTCAGGAACGGGGCGACGCGGCGGATCGCTGCGCGGCGGGCGTGGGCGACGCAGTGGCGGAATGAGCCGCTGGTGATGCCGTGCAGCTGGTCGGAGTGCCACGCCTCCCAGACGCCGGACGTGCGGCGGGTGACGTGCACCGAGGGCGTCGTCTGGGGGTCGGTGCCCACGACACGGATATCGACCGCGCGGGTGTTGGCAAGGGTGAGGTAGGTCTTCGCGGTGGTCTGCAAGTCGGTGGTGGTCTGCATGGTGTGGGTGCTCCCTCTGGCTGATCGTTTTTCTTTGCCTCTCCGGCGGGGAAAACCGTTTGAGTGGAGGCGGCGCAGTGACGCCGAGAGCGGGCGAAATAAGCCCGCAGGGCGCGTCCGCTCTCGGTGGCACGGAGCCGGTGGAGCGAAATAGGTTGAAACCGCGGAGAGGTGAAGAAAACGGGTGGAACGGGCCGCATCGCGGCCTCCCCTTGGCGGTGCTCCGTCGCCGCTGCGCGAGTGCAGCTCGCGCCCCGGAACGGGACACCGGGGAGCGTGAGGGGGTCGCCCCTCACGGGCCGGCGCCGCCGGCCCCACACTCGAGCGGGTCGTGTCAGCGTCGGATGCGACGATGGAGGCATGTGGGAGCTGGCACACCGGACGCGCGCGGAATCGGCATCAACGGTGTTGCGCAGCAACGCGGCGACGAGCGCCGCGGCGATCGCGGAAGTGCGCGCAGCGATCCCGGAGGATCACGTCATCCTCTACGTGCTCCGCGTCGAGAACTGAGCGGGCGCTCTACTCCGCGGCGCTGCGGCGGGGTGCGCGCTGGGTGGTTGTGGTGACGACGGCGGTCGCGCGGGTGAGGTTGGGGCCGATGGCGTCGGCTTCGAGGACGCGGCCGGTGCGGCGGTTCTCG
>NZ_PSTN01000043.1:0-13577 GCF_002930955.1 Rathayibacter sp. AY1A4
GGTGCGACGGTGCGGCCGCGTGAACCCGAGCGAAGGCGCGTGGCGGTGCGGTTGGCGTGAGCGGGGGGCGTGTGGCGGTGCGGTTCGGGTGAGCGGGGGTATGTGAGGCGGTGCGGTTCGGGTGAGCGGGGGCGTGAGGCGGCGCGGTTCGGGTGAGCGGGGGCGTGTGTGGCGGTGCGGTTCGGGTGAGCGGGGGCGTGGCGGTGCGGTTCGGGTGAGCGGGGGGCGTGGCGGTGCGTGTGGCGGGGTGTTGCGCCGGTGTCCTGCGCGCGCCGCCCCGAGGACGGCGGGGATGTGCGGCGCCGGCTGCGGTGATCCCTCCCTCCACAGGAGGGCTTCACGCCGGTTCTCCACGGATGCGACGATCCGTCGCTTCCGTGTCGGTGGTCGCTGATTGAATACACGTATGACGATGATCAGCGGGTCGACAGCAGCGGAGGCGGTGCTCAGCGAGGTGCGTGCTCGCGGCGACCGAGCCGCGGCGCTGGCCCGCTCGGCGTCCCCGCTGCTCCTGGCCGCGGCCGAGGAGCTGCACGCCGGGCACCGGGCCGCGCTCGAGCATCCGGAGTCGTTCGCTCGCGGCTCGGCGCCCCACGCGTCGAGCGACCTCGCCGAGCGGTCGATCCGCGCGGAGTTCGCGGTCGCCCTCGGAGTCTCCGAGCGGGTCGCCTCCCGCGAGCTCGACCACGCGCGCCTCCTCGTCGAGGACCTGCCGACCACCCGCGCCGCCCTCGCCGGGGCGCACCTGCGGTGGGAGGCGGGCCAGGTCGTCTGCGCCGTCGCGGCCACCCTGCCTCCGGGCTCCCGCGCCGCGTTCGATACGCGGGCGGCCGAGCTCGCGGCCCGCACCACGCCGACGCAGCTGCGGCGCGCTCTGGCGCGGCTGCGGGAGGAGCTCCACGAGCAGCCCCTCGCCGAGCGCCACCGACGTGCCCGCGAGGACCGCGCGGTCTGGCTGATCCCCGAGGTCGACGGCATGGCGACGCTCTGCGCCCTCCTCCCCGCCCCGGTCGCCGTGGGGGCGTACAGCCGCCTCGACCGGATCGCCCGGATCCTCCGCGACGGCGCCGAGGGGCCGGCGGGGGCGGAGCCGCCTGCCGCCACGGATGCGGGCTCCTGCGGGGCGGAGCCGAGCGGGACGACCGGGGCGGAGCCGGCCGGAATCACCGGTGCGGGCGCCGCAGGCGTGATCTCCGGAGCGGGCGACGAGCGGACCCTCGCCCAGCTGCGAGCCGACGCTCTGGCCGACCTCCTCTGCGAGGCGGACGTCATCGGCACGGTGCCCGACTCGGTCGGTGCCGATCGGCCCGTTCCGACCCTCGTCACCGGCGTGCGCGCCGAGGTGCGGGTCACCCTGTCGGCGAGCACCGCGTCCGGCGTCGACGACGCCTCCGCCGAGCTCGACGGCTACGGCCCGATCCCGGCCGACGTCGCCCGGAGCCTCGTCCCCGCGACCGTCACCCGCGTGCTGACCGAGCCCCGGACGGGCGCAGTCCTCTCGGTCGGGCGCACACGCCGACTGCCGCACCGCGAGCTGCGGCTCCTCCTCCAGCTCCGCGACGTGACCTGCCGCTTCCCCGGCTGCACCCGCTCCGCCGCGGGCGCCGAGGCCGACCACGTCGTCGAGTGGCGCAACGGCGGCGGCACCGACCCCGGCAACCTCGCCAGCCTCTGCGTCGCCCACCACCACGTGCGGCACGGCGACCGCTGGACCTACGTCCTCCACCCCGACGGCACCGCCGACTGGACCACCCCCACCGGCCGCCGCATCACCACGCGCCCGCCGGGCCTCGAGGCACGGCTCCGTCCAGGCCCGCCCGCGACTCCGACGTTCGCGGACCGGCCGCCGCCGTTCTGACACGCTGCCGTGCTGCCGTGCTGCCGTGCTGCCGTGCTGCCGTGCTGCCGTGCTGCCGTGCTGACGTGCTGCCGTTCCGCCGTGCTGACGTGCTGACGTGCTGACGTGCTGCCGTTCCGCCGTGCACCCCTGAGGGAATCGGCTGTCGGGCGGGTTCGGCGCATTGCGCGGGTTCGCACTGGTGATCGGGCCGTGCTGTCGCTCGGAGGCGAGTGCTCAGCGACCTACCGCCGCGCCGCTGACGCTCGGATCAGCGCCTTCGCTCGGGTTCACGCGGCCGCACCGTCGCACCACCGCCGCACCACTGCCGCTGAGGCGCGGACCGTCACCGGGGCCGCACCGTCGCCTGACGCCGTGCCGACACCAGGGCCGTGCCGCCGCCTTGCGCCA
The DNA here is from genome assembly GCF_002930955.1 of Rathayibacter sp. AY1A4. Taxonomy (NCBI): domain Bacteria; kingdom Bacillati; phylum Actinomycetota; class Actinomycetes; order Micrococcales; family Microbacteriaceae; genus Rathayibacter; species Rathayibacter sp. AY1A4. The sequence goes on from NZ_PSTN01000043.1 coordinate 2,249, forward strand.
TGCCGCCGTTCGGCCACCACGATGCAGCACCTCAGCACCTCAGCACCTCAGCACCTCAGCACCTCAGCACCTCAGCACCTCAGCGCGCGCTGAACCTCCGTCGAGCGCCGTTGCGACGGCCCGCCGTTCGGTCAGGGCGTCTCGCGACTGCGCTGGCGCCCCGCACCGCCCCACGGCTGATCCGGCGGGGTGCGCAGTCCGGGCGCGCAGTCCGGGCACGCCCTCGCGGTCAGTCGGCGACGCGCAGGAGCACCTCGCCCGTCGTCCCGCCCCGCAGCCGCCCCGCCGCCGCGACGCTACGCCGCCAGGAAGCGGTCCGCCGTCCGCAGCGAGAGTGCCATCGTCGCGAGCGCCGGGTTCGCGATCAGCGCGCTCGGGAACACCGAGTTGTCGCACACCCAGAGGTTCGGCACGTCGAAGCTGCGGCCGTCCGCGTCGATCACGGCGTCACCGGCGTCGGTGCCCATCCGCACGGTGCCGAGAGTGTGCGCCGTGCGCGCCATCACCCGCGTGCTCGTCGCGCCGGCCGCCTCCACGATCGCGGTCATCGTCCGGATCGCGTGCCGGTCGATCGCCTCCTCGTTGGCGCCCGCCGAGAACGTGATGCGCGCCTTCGGCACCCCGTGCTCGTCCAGCTCGTCGGTCAGCTCCAGCCGGTTGCCGTCGGCGGGCAGGCACTCCGCGTTGATCCCGACGCCCGCCGCGAAGCGGTATCCGTCGAGCGCGTCCATCAGATCGCGGCCCCAGAGTCCCGCGCCGCGGGCGAGCGTCGTCGCGTAGGTCAGCGGCATCACTCCGAGGCTCTGGATCAGGTAGCCGCCCGCGAAGTCCGCGTCGGCCGGGCGGACGGTGTCCTCGGTGATCACCGAGGAGGGGTAGCCGCGGTAGCCGCGCATCTCGTTCTCGAAGGTGCCCCAGACCTGGGTCGCCCCGTGCGCCAGGAAGTTGCGGCCCACCTGGCCGCTGCTGTTCGCGATGCCGGTGTGCAGGAGGAGCCGGGGCGTCTCGACGCCGCCCGCGCAGAGGAACAGGGCGGAGCAGCGCTGCCGGTGCTCCACTCCGCCGCTCGTGTAGACCACGGCGCACACGCGTCCCGCGGCGTCCAGCTCGATCCCGTGCACGAACGAGTCGGCCCGGATCTCGGCGCCGGCCCGAACCGCCTCCGGCAGGTAGGTCACGTCCATGCTCGTCTTCGCGCCGGTCCGGCAGCCCTGATGGCACTGGCCGCAGTTGACGCAGGAGGGCCGGCCGTCGTCCCGCGGGCCGCTGAGCACGGCGGCGGGCGCGTCGGTCGCGCGCATCCCGATCGCCGCGCAGCCGCGCAGCATCATGTCGGCCGAGGCGTTCCGCGCGAGCGGGCCCTGCAGGTAGCGGCGCGACGGGTCCCACGGGTACTCGGCCGGGCCCGCCACTCCGATCGTCGCCTCCACCTTCTCGATGTACGCGGTGAGCTCGGCGTGCTCGATCGGCCAGTCGCGGCCGACGCCGGAGTCGCTCCGGAGTCGCAGGTCGCGCGGGTCGGGGCGGGGCGTGAACGCGCCCCAGTGCAGCGTCGAGCCGCCGACCCCGCGGCCGCTGTTGTTCTGCCCGAAGGCGGTGGGGGTCTCGCCTCCGCTGAGGCGCTCCTCCATCCAGTTGATCTCGACGGCCGCCGTCTCGTCGGCGGTGTGGCCGAGCGGATCTAAGTGCGGCCCGGCCTCGAGGGCGACGACCCGCAGCCCTCGAGCGGCGAGCACCGAGAGCAGGGGCGCTCCGCCTGCCCCGGTGCCGATCACGACGGCGTCGACCGTCTCGTCGAGCGGGAAGCGGCGCATGCCGGTCGTGTTCATCGGTGACTCCTCGTCGTCGGTTCCCAGGTCTCGCGGTCGTCGGCGCCGAGCAGGCGGAAGCCCGTCACGAGCGGCAGCGTGTCGCCGCCGCTGGCGTAGCCGTCGTAGCCGATCCGCGCCATCGACGCGGGGTGGGCCAGCCATTGCTTCACGAGGTCGACGCGGCAGTCCTCGAACCAGGCGGTCAGCTGCTCGGCACCGAGCCCGCCGGCCGAGCCGTCGCCGGGCTCCGCGGAGCCGTCGGCGATCGCGGTGAGGCGCGCGTCCTGCTCGGCGGGGCCGAGGCCGGCGAAGCCGCGGAGGGTGTCGAGCGCCAGACCGTAGGCGATCGGGTCGGCCGGCAGGTCGGCGTTGCGCCAGCCGTCGCCCTCGCCGTTCGCGAGCTGCGTGTCCACCCGTGCGGCCAGGTCGATCCGGCCGCCCTCCTGCGGGACGACCCGGTCGGCGATCGCGCGCAGCTCCGCGAGCTGGGCGACGGTCAGGGCGCGCGGCGCGTACTCCGGGTCGTCGGCGAGCGCGCGCACGGCCAGCAGCCCGCGCACCCGCGTGGAGGTGCGGGCGGAGGCGATGGCTGCGCCGACGTCGGCCGGGACCGACGGCGCTGTGCCGGCCTCCTCCTCCCAGAACCGGCGGATCGCCGCGGCCACCTCGACCGGGCGCTCGAACGGCAGCAGGTGGCCCGCCCCGGCGAGCGTGAGCAGCCGGGCGCGGGAGTAGAGGGAGCCGTTGAGGCGGCGCTGCGCGTCGGCGCCGAGGTCGCCGTCCTCTCCGCCCGCGATCAGCAGCGCGGGCACAGCCCCGAGGGCGGCCTCTCCGGTGCGGTCCTCGCGGCTGCCGTGCTCGAGCCAGTCGCGCCAGCCCTCGGGGGAGTAGCGGCGCAGCTCGGCCAGCACCTCCGCGTCGGCGTCGGCGGGCAGCGGCGAGCCGACGTTCTGGTCGACGAACTCGCGCGCCTGCGCCTCGTCGAGGTGCCCGTCGTCGACCCAGCCGAGCATGGTCGAGCGGCGCTCCTCCTCCATCGGCTCGGGCGAGAGCGGCGACCCGGCGAGGAGCACGACGCCCGCGAGCCCGAACAGGCCCGAGCGGCCGGTGACCGTGCGGGAGGCCACGAGCGAGGCGATCTTCCCGCCCATGCTGTGCCCGAGGAGCAGCCAGCGGGAGGAGCCGTGCTCGCGGATCCGGCGGATCGTGGCAGCGGTCATCTCCTCGAGCGAGGTCCCGGATCCACCGGGCAGGTCGAGCGCGACGAGGTCCGCGACGTCGGCGAGCTCGCGGCCGAGCGCGTCGAAGGCGCGGCCGTCGAGCCCGAGTCCGGGCAGGGCGAAGAGGGTGGGGCGGGAGCTGGTGGACACGGGCGTCCTGTCGGATCGGCCGCGCCACGGCAGTGGGGAGCGGGAGGGGAGCGGCGGCGGGGGGCCGGCCCTCCTTATCCGACCACACGGCGTGCGCGCGCCCGGACCCTTGCGCCGGCGGGGCACTCGTGCTGTGCTCTGCGCCACCGTCCGCGGCACGATGCCGGGCGGTCGTGCCGCCCCTCCGTGCCGCCCCTCCGTGCCGCGCCTCCGTGGCGGGCCTCAGAGCGGGGAGGCGAACACCACCAGGTTGTCCCGGTAGCGGCCGATCGCCGCGTCGTACTCGCCTCCGCAGGTCACGAGGATCAGCTCCTCCTCGAGGGTCGCGCCGAAGACGCGGGCGGTGGGGAACGTGGCCTTGGCGTGGGACTCGACCGCCGTCACCCGGTAGCGGTGGTCGGAGCCGTCCACTCCGCTCACCGCGATCTCATCGCCCGGGGCGAGCTCGCCGAGGCGGAAGAAGACCGCGGGACCGGACCGCGAGTCGACGTGCGCCGCGATCACGGTGCGGCCGCTGCCGCCCGGGCGCCCGCCTCCCGAGAACCAGCCGACGTCGTCGTAGTCCACCGGCACCTCCATCGCCCCGTCCGACTGGATGCCCAGCGCGATCAGCGGCTCGTCCAGGCCCATCGCGGGCACGCTCAGCCGGGCGGGCTCGACGCCGACGGTGCGCGCAGGCGCGGCAGCGGCGGGGTCGGGCGCGGGGACCGGGGGAGGAGTGAGCGGGGGAGCAGAAGCGAGGGCCGGAGGCGCGGGCGCGCTCGCGGGCGTCTCCGCTCCTCCGCTCCCGTCCGCGGCGGCGCACCCCGCGAGGAGCAGCACGGCGCACAGTGCCGCCGCGCCGCTCCTCGACCGGGTGCCCACGATCAGGAGGCGGTGCGCCGGCGGGCGACGACCACTCCGGCCGCGCCGAGGGCGGCGACGGCTCCGAGGCCGGCCATCGCGGCGAGACCGGACGGGCCCGTGGCGTCGCTTCCGGCGGCGGTCGCGCCGCCACCGGTCTGGAGGCCGCCGACCGGCACCTGCGAGAGCTGGCCGCGGACGACGCCCGCCGCGTACGAGGCCGTGTGGGAATCGGCCGCGAAGGCGGCGGGATCGGCCTCGAGGGCCTTCAGCGTGAATCCGGCGCCGGTGTCGGCCCCGTTCGCCTGGATGCCCGTGGTGAAGGGGCCCTGCAGGCAGCCGCTGCTGGTGCGGGGGCCGTCTCCGACCGGCGCCGGGTTCGGGAACGCGATGCGCGGCGGGCCCGCCTTGCCCAGGGCCGCCTGGTGGATGTGCGTCGCGGTCTTCGCGGGGCTCTGGTAGTCGCCGGTCACGCCGGTGAGGGTGATGTCGTAGCAGATGACGTCGAGGTCGCTGTTGACCCGGAAGGTCATCTCGCCCGTGGCGCCGGGCTGGCCGGGGGTCGCGGCGGAATCGGCGTTCACGACCTGGTCGGGCGTCGCCATCACCGTGAAGGCGCTGGTGAACGAGGACGGCTCGGCGACCTCGGTCTCGGCCTGGGCCGGCGCGGCGGCGAAGAAGGAGGCGGCGGCGACGACGATGATGTCGCCGAGGGAGAGCAGGCGGCGGCCGGCGCGGTTCCGCGCGGGGGACGTCTTCGTCATGGTGGAGCCTTTCGATCGCGAGCGCCGAGCGGGCCCGATGCAGGGAGTACGGCCGGAAGCGGCGCTGCGTTCACTCCATCTGAGAGGATCTTCACGGAGACGGTCCTCGCCTCCGATGAACGCCGCCGCCGCCGCGGCCGTACCCCCTTCCGACGGACCACCGGTCCCGACGAGGAGGCGGTGTGGCGCGCACGGCGACGGCACGACGAGACGAAGGGCCCGCGATGCCGCGCGAGCACTCGGAGGTCCCGGCTCCCGTGGTGCGCCTCGAGCCCCGGACGGCGGAGTTCGACCCGGCCGCCGCCTTCGACGAGCACGGGTCCGCCCTGCTCGGCTTCGCGCTCAACGCCCTGCGCGACCGCGGCCTCGCCGAGGACTGCGTGCAGGAGACGTTCCTGCGCGCCTGGCGCTCGCGGGCGAGCTACTCCGCCGAGCGTGCCAGCACCCGCACCTGGCTCTTCGCCATCGCCCGCAACGTCGTGATCGACGTGCACCGCTCGCGGCAGCGCCTGCCGCGCCTGGTCGAGGCCGAGGTTCTGGAGGAGGTGCCCGCGGAGGACCGCGACCCCCTCGAGCCGCTCGCGATCGCCGAGGCGCTCGCGCGGCTCTCCGCCGAGCACCGGCAGGTCGTCGTCGCCGTCCACGTGAACGGCGAGACCTACGCCGAGCTGTCGGCCGCCACGAGCGTGCCGGTCGCCACCCTGCGCAGCCGCGCCTTCTACGCTCTCCGAGCGCTCCGCGGTCACCTCGCGGGCGCCGGACCCACCGACGAGGAGAGATCGTGACCGACCGAGACCAGCCCGCCGGAGACGAGCCCGGCGGCCGCCGCGAGGAGCTCCTCGCCGCGGCCCTCGCCGGCGACCTCTCCGCCGAGGAGGCGCGGGAGTTCGAGAGCCTGCGCGCCGCCGACCCCTCGATCGACCGCGAGCTCGCGTCGTTCGGTGCGGTGGTCGACCGGCTCGGCGCACTGGGCCGCTGGGAGGAGGCGGAGCCGTCGCCGGAGCTGCGGTCGCGCGTCGCGGCGCTCGCCGGGGAGCGGTCCGAGCGCGCTGCGAGCGTGCGTGCCCCGCGCCGCCGGGCCTCGCGCCGCCGTGCCGTCCTGGCCGTCGCCGCGGCGGCCGCGCTCCTCGTCGTGGGCGGCGTCGCCGGAGCGGCCCTGCGGTCCGCCGAGGAGCGCCCCGTCGCGGGACCGCCCGGGACGCTCGGCGCCGTCGAGGCGATCGCCTTCGACGAGCGGACGGAGGGCGTGACGCTCGACGGCTCGCTGGTCGCGCACACCTGGGGCACCGAGACGATCCTCCGCGGGACCGGCTTCGCCCTCGGCGAGAGCTACGACCTCGTGCTGGTCACCGGCTCCGGCGAGCGGCTCCCGTCCGGCTCCTTCCTCGGCAGCTCCGCGGAGCTCGACTGCGAGATGAACGCGGCCGTCCTGCGCGAGTCCGTCGCCGCCGTCGAGATCACCGACGCCGGCGGCGCGCTCGTCGCCTCCGCTGCCCTCCCCGCCGTCACCTGAGAGCCGGCGGCGCAGGCTCGCGGCGAGGCTTCAGCTCGCTGACGAGCGTGCCCGCGACGATGAACCCCGCCCCGAGCAGGGCGAGCGCGGGGAGCCGGTCGCCGGCGAGGCGGCCGATCAGACCGGCCCAGACGGGCTCGGCGGAGTAGATGATCGTGGCGCGCGACGGCGAGACCGAGCGCTGAGCCCAGTTCATCGTCAGCTGGATCAGGCAGCTGCTCGCCCCGAGCGCGAGCGCGGGGATCAGCCAGGCCCCCGAGAACGCCGGGACCGCCTCGCCCGCGAGGGGCATCGAGGCGAACCCGAGCGCGCCGGCGACCAGCAGCTGCACCACGGTCACCCGGCCGAGGTCCACCCGTCCGGCGACGAGGCCGATCAGGATGATCTCGGCCGCGATCGGCAGCGTGCTCACGATCGTCGCCACCTCGCCCGCTCCGAGCGCGACGCCCGGCTGCGGGCCCGCGATCAGGAGCAGTCCGACGAACGCCAGCGCGACGCCCACCAGCGTCAGCACGCCCGGACGGCGACGGAACACGACCCACTGGAGCAGCGGCACCAGCGGCACGTACAGCGCGGTCAGGAACGCGGAGGTGCTGCTCGGGATCGTCTGCAGCCCGTAGCTCTGCAGGCCGTAGCCCGCGAAGATCATCACCCCGATCGCGACGCCGGCCGCGAGGTCGATCCGCCGCATCCCCCGGAGCGACCGGTGGAACACGACCGCGCTGATCAGCCCCGCGATCGCGAACCGCATTCCCACGAAGAACAGCGGCCCACTGTGCTCCATCGCGATGTGAACGGCGAGGAAGGTCCCGCCCCAGATCGCGGTGATGCCGATGAGCGCCCACTCCGGACGCGTGAAGCGGAGGCCCTGGAGAGGCGAGATGTGCATCATTCTGCACATCCTAGGAGCATCAGGGGTCTGTCGGTGCAGAATAGTGCGCATGTCGGCTCCCGTCCTCGCCCACCTGGGCGGCAACCTCCGTCTCGCGCGGCGCGGAGCCGGACTGAGCCAGTCCGCGCTGGCGGCGCGCTCGGGCATCAGCCGGCGGACGATCGTCGCGGCCGAGGCCGGCGAGGCCAACATCTCGCTGACCGGAGTCGACCGCCTCGCGACCGCCCTCGGCACCACGTTCACGGCACTCGTCTCGGCCCCGGGATCCGCGCCCGCGGCGATCGACCAGGTCGCCTGGCGGGGAGCGGGCGAGGCGAGCGTCGCCGTCCTGCTCTCCTCCGTCCCCGCGCGCCGGGAGGCCCAGCTCTGGACCTGGACGCTCGGCCCCGGGGACCGCTACGACGCGCAGCCCGACCCCGAGGGGTGGCACGAGATCCTGCTCGTCACCGCCGGCGCGCTCCTCCTGGAGCGGGAGGGCGAGGAGCCCGTGCGGCTGGAGCCCGGACGGCACCTCGCCTTCCCGACCTCGCGGCACTACTCCTACGTGAACGCGGTGGATGCCGTCACGACGCTCGTCCGGATCGTGGTCGACTGACGGGTCGGCGCCTCAGGCCCGCGAGCGCAGGGTCTCGAGCAGCGCCGCGGGGGTCTCGGGGTCGTCGAGGCTGATCGCGAACTCGCGCGAGCGGTCCGTCGTCACCACCAGCCCCGGCCCGGCGTGCAGGATGACCGCCGAGCGGCCCGGCATCACCCGGTACCCCCAGCCGCCCCACTCCGACGGCCGCAGCTGGGCCGTGCCGGCCGAGGCGATGGTGTCGAGCGGGATGCGGCGCAGCGGGATGCCGAGGGCGGTCGTGACGACGCGGAGGCCGCGGCGGTCGGCGGTCACCCTCAGGCGGGAGAAGGAGAGGAGCACCAGCGCGACGACGCCGAGGACGACGGCCATCGCGATCGCCGGACCGGTGGCGCCCGCCGCAGCGAGCGTCGCGAGGGAGAGGGCCGCGCCCGCCGCCGTGGCGACCGCGGCGACGGCGAACACCGGGCCCGTCAGCGTCTGCGACCAGGCGCCGGTCTCCTCCGCCGCGAGCGGCAGGCGGCCGGCGGCCAGGCGGGAGGCGCGCCGGGTGCCCGGAGCGATCAGCGCGGGCACGACGGCGAAGAGCATCCCTCCGAGCAGCGCGAGCAGCCACCCGCCGAGCTCCGCCCCCTCGGCGCGCCCGGCCGCGAGCGTCGTGCCGACCGAGGTCGCCCAGGCGGAGGCGCCCAGCCCGGCCACGAGGCCGAGGGTCGCCAGCAGGAGCCGCGGGGCGCGCCCGACGGCCGCCGCTACGAGGCCCGCGACGGCCGGGAGCCCGGAGAGCACGAGGGCGATCGCGAGCAGAGCGCCCGTCGACGCGGTCGCATCGGCCGCCCCGGTGCCCGACCAGTGCGAGGCGAGCTCCGCGGGCAGAGCGTCGTCCAGGACGAGGCGCGAGACGAGCACTCCGGCGGCGGGGAGCAGGAGGGACGCGGCGGCGAGGAGCTCGCGGCGGCGGTCGGCGGTGGGGGTCATGATCCGGTCCTCTCGATCAGGCGGACGAGCTCCGCCGGGGTGATGCCGCTGCGGCGGGCCTCCGCGAGCAGCTCGTCGACCAGGGCGGTGACGCGCACGAGCCCGGGCCCGGCCGACTCCGTGATCCACGCGCCGCGGCCCCGGCGCATCTGGAGGATCCCGTCGTCGCGCAGGGCGGCGTACGCGCGCAGCACGGTGTGCATGTTGATGCCGAGCGAGTCGGCGAGCTCGCGGGCGGGCGGCAGGCGGTCGCCCGCCGAGAGCTCGCCCCGGGCGACGGCCGAGCGCACCTGCGACTCCAGCTGGTCGGCGAGCGAGCCCGCCGCGGAGTGGTCGACCCGGAACAACATGTTCACAATGTTAGTAGAACAAGCAGTGCACCACCAGGCCCTCAGTGCAGCGCGAGCGACACCGCCAGCACCACCATCACGACCGCCACGGCCGCGTCGAGGATCCGCCAGGCCCCGCGGCTCCGGAACAGCGGCCGCAGCGCCCGCGCCCCGAAGCCGAGAGCGGTGAACCACAGCACGCTCCCGGCCGCCGCCCCCGCCCCGAACCACCAGCGCTCGTCGCCGTGCGTGTTCGCCACCGACCCGAGCAGCACGACCGTGTCGAGGTAGACGTGCGGGTTGAGCAGCGTGAGCGCCAGGCACGTGCCGATCGCCGTGCGGAGCGACGTCGAGGCGCCGGCCGGATCGCCGTCGAGGGTCCCCGGCCGCAGTGCGCGCCTCGCCGCCATCACCGCGTAGGCGAGGAGGAAGACGATGCCGCCCCAGCGGATCACCACCAGCAGCCACGGCGCCGACTCCAGGACCGCTCCGATCCCCGCGATCCCGAGCACGATCAGCGCGGCATCGCAGAGCGCGCAGATCGCGACGACGGCGGGCACGTGCTCGCGGCGGAGGCCCTGGCGGAGCACGAAGGCGTTCTGCGCGCCGATCGCGATGATGAGCGAGAGGCCGAAGCCGAGGCCGGAGAGGGCGGCGAGGAGGGGGGACACGCTCCGACGCTAGGGCGGGGCGATCCTGTAGACCAGCTCATGCTCCTTCAGTACCGTAAGCAGCACTGATGCTGACAGACGACCTCGACCTCTCCCGCCTGCGTGCGCTCGCCGCCTCCGTCCGGTACGGCTCCTTCGACGCCGCCGCCCGGGCCCTGCACATCACCCCCTCCGCCCTCAGCCAGCGGATCAAGGCGCTCGAGACCGCCGCCGGCCGCGTCCTGCTGGTGCGCTCGCGCCCGGTCGTCGCGACCGAGGCCGGTGCGGGGCTCCTCCGCCTCGCCCGCCAGATCGAGCTCCTCGCCGACGACGCCGTCCGCTCGCTCGGCGGCGAGGATGCGGAGGGGGCGGGCCCCGTCGTCCTCCCGCTCGCCGTCAACGCCGACTCCCTGGCCACCTGGGTGCTGCCCGCGCTCGCCTCCGTCCCCGACGTCGTGGTGGAGCTGCACCGCGAGGACCAGGCGCACACCACCGCGTTCCTCCGCGACGGCACCGTGCTGGCGGCCGTCACCGGAGAGTCGGAAGCGGTGCTCGGCTGCACCGTCGCACCGCTCGGAGTGATGCGGTACCGCGCCATGGCCGCGCCCGCGTTCGCCGAGCGCTGGCTCCCGGACGGCGGCACGGCCGGTCTCGCGAGCGCTCCGCTGGTCGTCTTCGACGAGAAGGACCGCCTGCAGGACGACTTCCTCCGGGCCGCCGGCGTCGACGGCAGACCGCCGCAGCACCGCGTCCCCGGATCGACCGACTTCGAGCGGGCCGTGCGCCTGGGCATGGGGTGGGGGATGCTGCCCGAGCTGCAGGCCCCGGTCGGCGGCGAGGGCCTCGTCGAGCTGGGCGGCGACCCCGTCGACGTCCCCCTCTACTGGCAGCAGTGGGCCCTGCACACGCCCGCCCTCGACGCGGTCGCCGCGGCCGTCTCCGCCGCCGCGCGCGCCGCGCTGCGCCGACCCGCGCGCTGACCCGCGCTGCGCTGACCCGCGCGCTGACCCGCGCGCTGACCCGCGCTGCGCTGACCCGCGCGCTGACCCGCGCGCTGACCTGCGCCGCCGGGGAGGCGCTCAGACCGCGAACACGTCGCGGAGGGTCACCGTCTCGAGCGAGCGCTCGCGGAGGATGTCGACGAGCCGCGCGTAGACCTGCGTCACCGGATCGAAGTTGGCGTGCCCGATCACGATGTGCTGCGGCAGGAACCACTGGTCCGCGAAGCCGACCACCTGCTCCGGCGTGATCCGCCCCGAGTCCGAGAGCGAGCCGTACCAGAGCACCGTCGCCGTGTAGCCGATCGCCGCCGCGGCGGCCCGGCTCCGCTCGTCCGTGTAGCCGAACGGCGGCCGGTAGAAGGGCGCCGCCTCCAACCCGTAGGTCGAGCGGATGAAGTCGCCGTTGCGGCCCAGCTCCTCCTGCACGCCGTCGCTCGAGAGGCTCGTCAGGTCGGCGTGCGACCAGGTGTGGTTCGCGAGCTGCACCTGCCCCGAGGCGACGAGCGGAGCCAGCAGCGGCGCGTTCACGGTCCACGAGTCGTACTTCCCGTTGAGGAAGAAGGTCAGCCGGGTTCCGGTGTCCCGGGCGAACTGCGCGTAGGCG
>NZ_PSTN01000044.1:0-10905 GCF_002930955.1 Rathayibacter sp. AY1A4
CTCCCTCCCCGCAGCCTCTACCGGAAGGTGCGCCTGACCGCGTTGTTCGCCGGCGTGGGATCGGCGGCGGCGGTCGACACCCTGGCGTCGATCGTCGTGGCGGCCGGCCGGTCGACCAGCGTCACCGAGTAGGTGGTGCTCCGCCCGGCCGAGACGCTCGGCGCGGTCCAGGTGAGGACCGTCGTGCCCGCCGCCGAGCCCTTCGTCTGCACGGCGCCGGGCGCACTCGCCACCGTTCCGCTGACGACGACTCGGGTGGTCGTCGTCGCCGCGTCCCGGGTGCCGGTGTTCCGGACGGTGATCGTGCCCGAGAGGGGAGCCGTCGCCGCCAGTCCCGGCGCCGGCGCCAGCGTCAGTGTGAGGTCGGCGCGGGTGGAGGACTTCACCTGCAGCGACTGCGTCACCGAGGTCGCGGCGAGCCACGCCGAGTCGCCCGCCTGCGTGGCCCGGACCGTGCAGCTCGCCGCGCCCGTCAGCCGCACCGTCGCCGTGCCCGCGCCGGTCGCGGTCAGCGTGCAGCTGCCGCTCGCGTACAGCTTCACGGGCAGACCGGAGGAGGCGGTGGCCGCGACCGGGTAGGCGATCCCCTTCTCGGGCGAGGACGGCATCGCGGTCGAGAAGGCGACCTTCTGCGCCTTCTTCTTCTGGGGTACGACCGCGGCGACCGCGATCGACTGGGTCGCCCGGGGAGCCGCGTCGTGGGAGGCGTCGCCGGCCTGATCCGCGGTGACCGTGCAGGTGCCGGATCCGCTGAAGGTCACGACGCCGCTCGCGAGCGAGCACGCGCCCGTGGCGCCGATCATGACCGGCAGGCCGGAGGAGCCGCCCGCCGCGGTCGGCGTGTAGCGGCCGCCCGCGGTCGCCGTGCTCGGAGCCGCGGAGGTGAAGGCGACCGTCTGCAGCGCCTTGCCGATCGGGAAGGTCCGGACGACCTGCTCCGCGGGCGCGTGAGCGTCGTCGCCGGCCTGGTCCAGCGTCAGCGTGCAGGTGCCGACGGAGTCGTAGGACACCGTGCCGTCCTCTCCCAGCGAGCAGGAGTCGGAGGCGTCGAGCACCGGGTCGGCGCTCGACGGGCCGCGGACGATCGACGGGGTCCAGGAGCCGCCGATCCGGGCGTCCGTCGGAGCGGCGTCGCGGAACGACACCGCTCCCGCCGCCGTGCCGACCTCCACCGACTGCGTGATCCGCGGAGCCGCCGAGTGGCGCTCGTCCCCGGCCTGGTCCGCGGTCACCGTGCAGGTGCCGGAGCGGGTGAAGGTCACGACGCCGTCCGCGACCGTGCAGGACCCGGCCGCTCCGAGCACCACGGGGGCGCTCGACGCGCCGGCCGTCACGACGGGCGTGTAGGAGCCCCCCGCGACCGCCGCGTCGGGGACCGGCGAGGCGAACGCCAGCGTCTGGCCGAGGGCGCCGATCGCGAAAGTGCGGACGGACTGCGGAGCGGCGCCGTACCGCGAGTCGCCCGCCTGGTCGAGCGTCAGCGTGCAGGTGCCGACGGAGTCGTAGGACACCACTCCCGCGGCCGCCGAGCATGCTCCAGAGGCGGTCAGCACCGGACGCGCGGTGGAGGGTCCGGCGACGATCCGCGGGGTGGTCGTCCCGCCGACCGTCGCACCGGTCGGCGCGGTGCCGCCGAAGGAGACGGTGCCCGCGAGCAGTCCGACCGCGATCACCTGCGAGGCCCGCTCCGCCGCGTCGTACCGGGCGTCGCCCGTCTGGTCGGCGGTCACCGTGCAGGTGCCCGATCCGGTGAAGGAGACGACCCCGTTCGTGAGCGTGCAGGACCCGGAGGCGCCGAGCACCACGGGCCGCCCGGAGCCTCCGCCGGTCGCGGTCGGGCGGTAGGTGCCGCCCGTGAGCGCCGAGTCCGGCGCCTGCGAGGTGAAGGCCACGGTCTGCGTGATCCGGGTGATCTCGAAGCTGCGCACGGCCGTCGGTGCTGCGCTGTGGCGGGTGTCGCCCGCCTGGTCCAGCGTCAGCGTGCAGGTGCCCGCGGAGTCGTAGGAGACCAGTCGGAAGGGCCCGACGGAGCAGGCGCCGGAGGCCGTCAGCACCGGGGGAGCGCTGGACGGGCCGGCGACGACCGCGGCCGTCGAGGAGCCCCCGACCCGGGCCGCGGCCGGAGCATCGCCGCCGAACGCGACGGTCCCCGCGAGCTGCGAGACGGCGACGGTCTGCGAGACCTGCGCCGCCGCCGCGTAGCGACCGTCGCCCGCCTGGTCGGCCGTGACGGTGCAGGTGCCGCTGCCGGCGAAGGTGACGACGCCGTCCGCGAGCGTGCAGGCGCCCGACGCTCCGATCGTCACGGGGAGCCCGGAGGCGCCGCCCGTCGCGGTCGGAGTGAGCGTGTCGCCGGACGCAGCCGTCGACGGCGCGGTCGAGGTGAAGGCGACGGTCTGCGCGATCGCGGTGATCTCGAAGGTCTGGACCGCCCGCGCGGTGCCGTAGGTGGCGTCGCGGTAGTGGATCGCCGTCAGCGTGCAGGTGCCCGCGGAGTCGAACCGGACGGCGCCGTTCTCGCCGTCCGAGCAGGCGCCCGAGACGCTGAGCACCGAGGGGCCGGAGGACGGTCCGCGCGTGAAGGCGGGAGTGAAGGATCCGCCCACCTTCGCGTCGGTCGGGACGGCGGTCGTGAACGCCACGGAGCCGGGCGCGTAGCCGACCTCCACCTCCTGCACGGCGGGCCGGGCGCTGTCGTACTGCCGGTTGCCGTTCTGGTAGGCGAAGACGCCGCAGACACCCTTCGTGGTGAAGGTGACCACGCCGTCCTTCGCCGAGCACGACGCGGTGGTGAGGAGGAACGGAGCGATGCCCGAGGCGCCGCCCTCGATCACCGGGCGGTAGGTGTCTCCGAGGACGGCGCCGACCGGAGGCGCGCTCGTGATCCGGACCGTCTGCGGGAGGAAGTAGATCGAGTACTCCTGCTCGGCGTGCCGCGCGGGCCAGTAGCCGTCTCCGGGCTGGTCGAGGGACAGCACGCAGAGCCCGGCCCCGTCGTTCCGCACGGTCACGCCGTCCGGGAGGATCGAGCAGTCGCGGCTCGCGGAGAGCACTGGCACGCCCTTCGACGGGCCGGGCACGATCGTCGGCCGGTACGTCTCGAGCGACATCGCGTGCGGGGGCGCGGTGCTCCCGAAGGAGAGGTTCCCCTCGGGAGTCCCGACCGTGATGACCTGCCGGACCTGCGGAGCGGCGTCGTGCCGATCGTCCGCGGCCTGGTCGATCGTCACCGTGCAGGTGCCGTCGCCGAAGAACGTCACCACGTCGTCCGCGATGGTGCAGTTGCCGTTCTCGATCACCGCGATCACGAGCGGATTGCCCGAGCCGCCGCCGGTCGCCTCGACCGTGTACCGGTCGTCGGTGAACACCCGGTCGGGCGGAGTCGAGGTGACGACGACGGTCTGGGGGATCCGCGAGACCGGGACGAAGCGCACCAGGCCGTCGGCGGCCGCGTACACGTCGTCGCCCGGCTGGTCGAACTGCACGCCGCAGGTCGAGGGCTCGGTGTAGGTCAGGATCTGCGCACCCGTCGCGTCGGGGGCGACGGTGCAGCCGAAGAAGGTCCTGACGAGCACCGGCAGTCCCGAGCTCGAGGTCGCCGTGGCGACGCCGGTCGACTCCAGGACGCCGGTCTTCGGCACCGCGACCGTCAGCGTCTGCGACGCCTTCGCGACCTCGAGATCGAAGGAGGCGCGCCCCGCGGTGTAGTGGTCGTCGCCGGCCTGATCCGCGGTCACGGTGCAGGTGCCGCCGCGCGTGAAGGTCACGACGCCGTCGGCGATCGCACAGGAGCCGGTCGCTCCGATCGAGACGGGGCTCCCGGAGCCGCCGCCGGTGGCCGTCGGAGTGAAGGTGCCCAGCGCCGTCGGCGCGGTCGGCCGCGAGGAGGTGAAGGCGACCGTCTGCGAGAACTTCCGGACCGTGATCCGGAACGAGGACGTGCCGGTGTTGCCGGCCTCGTCGTCCGCGGTGCAGTCGACCGTCGTGTCCCCGATCGGGAAGACGCTTCCCGAGGCGGGCGTGCAGGTCGAGCCCACGGCTCCGTCGACCGCGTCCTGCGCGGAGGACGCGAAGGTGACGACGGCGCCGGAGACCTCGGCCGGCTCGGCCGTGACGGCGGCGGGCACGGTCACGACGGGGGCCGAGCGGTCGGCCAGCGCGAAGGTGCCGGGGATCGACCGGAGGGTGTAGTTCGGCCCGGCGTCGCCTCCGTCGCACCGCGTGACGTAGTCGCCGACGGGCGTGCGCGCTCCGATCGTCACCTTCCCGGTGCCGTCCGCCGTGTAGTAGGCGCCGGTCGGCTCGGTGACGAACCGGTCGGTTCCTGCGAAGCCGTCGGCCGTGCAGGTGACCGTCGGGGCGGTCGCGGTGCCGTGCGCCTGCGTCCCGGGGCTCGACGCGGTCACCGAGAGGGGCGCCGGCGAGATCGTGAGCGCGCCGTCGATGGTGATCAGCTGTCCCGAGGGGTTCGTCAGGCCGGAGCAGCGCGTGGGGTAGCGGCCGACGGGGGTCGTCGCGGAGAGCGCCAGCGGCGTCGTGAATCCGGTGTCGGACGCCGCGAAGGCGCCGCAGGAGACCGTCCCCGAGGGGGAGCCGGTCACGGAGGCGGTGATCGCGGGGGGAGTGGATCCGTAGGTCGACGAGGGCGAGGAGGCGGTCACCATCGGGACGGCCGCGACGATGCGCAGCGCGCCGTCCTTGTACCCCGCGATCGTGTAGTCGCTGCTGACCTTCGCGCCGCTGCACCGCGTGGTGAAGGTGGTGAAGGTGGAGGTGGGCCAGTTCGGGATCAGGCGGTAGATGACGTCGTCCGCCGTGACGATCGGCCGGTAGACGCCGGCCGTGAGCGGGGCGCCGAAGGTGTCGGTGCCGACGAAGGCGGCCGTGCAGCGCAGGTCGGGGGACGGCGCGCCTCGCGGGTAGTCGACCGTCGGGGCGGTCACCGTGAGCGCCTTCGGCTTCGCCGTGAAGCTCTGCAGGGGCTCGCCCGCCCAGCCCAGAGGAGCGAGCGCGTCGAGCCTCGCCGCGAGCGTGCAGACGCCGGCGTGGAGCACGGTCACCCTCATGCCGCTGACGGAGCAGGTCTCGGCGGTCCTGCTGCTCAGGACGATCGAGCGGCCGGGCACGTCGACGGCCTGCGCGTAGGGGCTCGCGTCGAAGGAGTCGCCGTACGCCTTCTGCGGGAGCGTCGACAGGTCGAAGCGCACGCCGCCCACCGCCACGGTGGCCGGCTCGCTGCGGACGCTGCCGCCGCAGGTGGTCAGGGTCGCCCGGTAGCGGTAGGAGCCGGTGGGATCGGGGCCGGCCTCGAGGAACGCGGTCCCGTCCTCCCGGGCGCCCGCCCGGCCGAGCGCGGGCTTCCACGTGGCGCCGCCGTCCGTGGACCTCTCCCAGGACACGGCGGGGATGCCGCCGTAGACGGCCGAGACGCTCACGCCCATCGTCAGCGTGTAGATCTGGTTGGTGACGCCCGCGATGTCCGAGGGCTGCCGGGTGATGACGGGTGTCGCGGCGCACGCGCGCACCTCGTGGCGCAGAGCGGGGAGCGCCGACCAGCTCCCGCGTCCCGCCTCGGCGGCGGTGATGGTGTCGGGGTAGTGCGCGCGGATCTCGTTCCAGCCCTGCGGGATGTCCCTCGTGGTCAGTACGCCGACGCCGTCCGCGTCGAGGGTCACCCTGCTGGTGCCCGCACCGGTGAGGATCTCGACGGTGCCGCCGGCGGCCACCGGCCGGCCCAGGCTCGGGATGGTCACCCTCGCGGTGACGGTGACCTCCTGCCCGAGCATCGAGAAGTCGGGGGTGCGCGTCACGGTCACGGCGGTGTCGTACACCGGAGCGACCACGGGGTCGGCCGCCGTCGGGCCGGCCGTCTGCGAGATCCTCGTCACGCTCGGGTCCACGTAGCTCGAGCCGCCGCCGCCGGCGCCGGGGTCGTTCATGACGCCGAGGGTGTCGTTCATGCTGCCGAACACGTAGGGCGATCCGCCGCCGCCGCCGTACCACCAGCCGGCCCCGCCGCCGCCGCCGCTGTGGCCGGGGAACGAGCAGTTGCCGCCGCCGCCGCGGGAGGCGCCGGCGTCGGCGCCCTTGCCGTCGTTGAGGAACACGCCCCACTGGCCGTTGTTGCCGTCGGCGCACTCGCCGAAGGTGCTGTACCCGCGGGCGCCGGGCGAGCCGCCCGAGCTCTGCCCGGCCGCGCCGCCGCCGCCGCCGTCGGCCGCGTTGTTCCTGCCGCCGTTCCCGCCGCCCCTCGCGCCGCTGCCGGCGTCGGCGTCGCCGCCGACCGAGGACCGCCCGCCGCCGCCTCCACCGCCCGCCGCCACGGCGAGGGCGTGCTGACAGCCGTCCGAGCCGGCCGTGCTGAGGTACTGGGCGTCGCCGCCCGCGCCGCCGGAGTCGCCCCCGTAGACGCCGCCGTTCACGTAGCGCGTGGCGCCTGCCGCTCCGGCCGGGGCGCCGGCGAGGCGCCCGATCTCCAGCACCTGCCCGGGCGTGACGGGCACCTCGACGACGAGGCTGGAGCCGCGTCCGCCGGCGTTGCCCGTCCCGAGGCCGCTCGCACCCTTCCCGCCGTTCTGGCCGCTGAGGACGGCGCGGACCGTCGAGACCCCGGTCGCGGGAACGGTGTACTGCGACACCGTCGAGACCTTCGGGGAGGTGAAGCACGCGGTGCTGAAGACCGGCGCCGCCGACGCGGTCGGCGCGGCCACGACGCTGAGTCCTGCGCCCGCTACGAGCACGGCCGCGGCGACGAGGGAACGGAGGAAGGACTGGCGCATGTGCTGCTACTCCCGGCTGCTGCCGGGAGCGGGCGCCCGCGGTCGGCTCAGAGTAGGGCGGTCGTAGACCCGCGAGGAAGGCGCAAGGTACACGAACGCCCTGCTCGGGGGGTACAGGAGGCCGCTTCTGCCGGAACCTCCCAGGAAGTCCCATGCACGTCGGCGCAGCGTCCCCACCCTGTCGGGGGAGCGTCCCCCCCGCCGGGGCAGCGTCCCCGCCCTGTTGCGGCCGCCGCCCGAGTCGCGTAGCCTAGCGAGGTTGCGTGCATCTGCACGCGCTTGCGTGTTGCCCACCGGGCAGGAGCTCCGGCTCCGGCCGGACAGGCGGGCGGTGCGCCGACAAGTGACCTTGGGTGGGTCGGACGGGGCTTCGTGCCGCGCGTGATCCACGGTAACCACACATGGAGGAAACCATGGCAGCAGTCTGCCAGGTGACCGGAGCCGTCCCCGGCTTCGGGCACGCCATCTCGCACTCGCACCGGCGCACCAAGCGCCGCTTCGACCCGAACGTGCAGAAGAAGACGTACTACGTGCCGTCGCTTCGCCGTAACGTCACCCTGACCCTCTCGGCCAAGGGCATCAAGGTCATCGACGCCCGTGGCATCGAGTCCGTCGTCAAGGATGTTCTCGCTCGCGGGGTGAAGATCTAATGGCCAAGCAGCAGGACGTCCGTCCGATCATCAAGCTCCGTTCGACGGCCGGCACCGGTTACACCTACGTGACCAAGAAGAACCGCCGCAACGACCCCGACCGTCTCGTGCTCAAGAAGTACGACCCCGTAGTGCGCAAGCACGTCGACTTCCGCGAGGAGCGCTAAGTATGGCCAAGAAGAGCAAGATCGCCCGCAACGAGCAGCGCAAGGTGATCGTCGACCGCTACGCCGCCAAGCGCCTCGAGCTGAAGAAGGCCCTGGTCGACCCGGCCGGGACCGACGAGACCCGTGAGGCCGCCCGCGTCGGCCTCCAGAAGCTCCCCCGCAACGCCTCGCCCGTCCGCGTCCGCTCGCGCGACGCCGTCGACGGCCGCCCCCGCGGCAACCTCACGAAGTTCGGCATCTCGCGTGTCCGCTTCCGTGACATGGCGCACCGCGGCGAGCTGCCCGGTATCACCAAGTCCAGCTGGTGACCGAGCGCCGCTAGCGGCGTGAACGACCGAAGGCCCGTGATCGAAGGATCGCGGGCCTTCGTCGTCCCGCCGGCGGACGTAAAATGTGCGGATGACCGACTCCAGCCTGCCCACCGTCGCCGAGATCGCGGCGCTCATCGACCACGCGATCCTGAAGCCCGAGCTCACCCGCGCCGAGGTCGACGCCCAGCTCGACGAGGCGCGCGAGTCCGGCGTGTTCAGCGTCTGCGTCCGCCCCTCCGACATCGCCCACTCGGTCGCTCGGCTCGAGGGCTCCGGCGTCCTGGTCGGCACGGTCATCGGCTTCCCCCACGGCACCACCTCGACCGCGGCGAAGGTCGCGGAGTCGCGTCAGGCGCTCGCCGACGGCGCGTCCGAGCTCGACATGGTCGTCAACATCGGCCGCCTCCGGAGCGGCCTGCTCCAGGACGTCGAGGACGACGTCCGCGCCGTGGTCGAGGCCGCCGAGGGCCACGTCGTCAAGGTCATCCTCGAGACGAGCCTCCTCGACGACGAGCAGGTCGTCGAGGGCAGCCGGGCCGCCGAGCGCGCCGGCGCGGACTTCGTGAAGACCGCCACCGGCTTCGCGGGCGGAGGCGCGAACGAGCACGACCTCCGCCTCATGCGCGGCGCCGTCTCGGAGGCCGTTCAGGTGAAGGCGTCCGGCGGCGTCCGCGACCTCGACACGCTCCTCGCCTACCGCAGCCTCGGCGTCACCCGCTTCGGCACCAGCGGCTCCGCGACCATCCTCGGCGACCTCGCCGCGCGGCACTCGGGCGACTCCTCCGCGGCACGTGTCGACTCCGCCTCCTACTGACGGAGCGGCCGACGAGGGCCGCACCGCACCCGCCGACCGGATGACGCCCGTGCGCCTGCGCCCGGGCCGCGCCGGCCGGTGGGCGGAGCGGACCCGCCGCCCCCTCGACGAGATCGCCCGCGCCCTCAAGGAGCGGGTCTACGCGACCTTCACGGGCCTGGCCGTGGTGATGATCTACCTCGTCGGCGACCACCCCGACGCGGTCCACGCCCTCCAGAGCCTCGTGATCTCGATCATCGGGATCTCGGCCGCGGGCTTCGTCGCCGAGGTGATCGCGCACCAGGTCGTGCACGCGGCGACGCCCTCGCGAGCGGAGTCGGGCACGATGCTGCGGATCGCGGGCGGGGCGCTCGCCTCGGCGTCGCTCCCGGTCCTCGCGCTCGGTGCCGCGGCGCTGGGCTGGATCGACGCGACGGTCGCGCTGCGGATCGGCGCGGGCGTCTACGTCGCCACGCTCGCGGGGATCGCTCTCATCGCCGTCGTTCGCGCGGGCCTCTCCTGGAAGGAGAGCCTCGTCTCGCTGCTCGGGATCGTGGGCCTCGGCGTGCTGGTCGTCGGCGTGCTCGCGCTCGCGCACTGATCCGGAGGCGCCGCCGCGCGTAGGCTCGGACGGATGACGTCACGCACCAGGGTCGAGCTCGGCCGCCGCGAGGACCTCGGCGCCGACTGCGCGAACTGCTTCGGCCTGTGCTGCGTGGCCCTCGCCTTCGCCCGCTCCGCCGACTTCCCGTTCGACAAGCGCGCCGGGGACCCGTGCGTCAACCTCGACGGCGAGGACGCGTGCACGATCCACCGCCGGCTCCGGCCGCAGGGCTTCGTCGGCTGCACCGTCTTCGACTGCTTCGGCGCCGGCCAGAAGGTCTCGCAGCACACGTTCGGCGGCGTCTCCTGGCGGTCCGACCCGGCCGTGCGCGAGCGGATGTTCGCGGTGTTCCCGCTGATGCGCCGCCTGCACGAGCTGCTCTGGTACCTCGACTCCGCACTGGCGCTTCCCGGTGTCGGCGCGCCGCTCCTCGACGAGCTGCGCGAGCGGTTCGACGCGGTGCACGCGCACACCCTCGGCGAGCCGGAGCAGGTGGTCGCGGTCGACGTCGACGCGGAGTACGGAGCGTCCCGGCCGCTCCTGATCGCGGCGAGCGCGGCCGCTCGCGCAGGAGCGGCGCCGGCTGCCCGCCGGTCGAGGGGCCGTCGGCTCGCTCCGGGTGCCGATCTGGCGGGTGCATCGCTCCGGAACGCGGACCTGCGGGGGGGCGGACCTGCGGGGCGCGCTCCTCCTCGCCGCGGATCTGCGGGGTGCGGATCTGCAGCGGTGCGACCTGCTCGGGGTGGACCTTCGTGATGCTGACGTGTCCGGTGCGCGGCTCGCCGAGGCGGTCTACCTCACCCAGGCGCAGGTGAACAGCGCCCGAGGGGATGCGGCGACCACGCTGCCGTCGCACTTCGAGCGCCCGTCGCACTGGGGCGGCTAGGCCGCCAGGTCAGAGGCTGCGGGGGCCGCCCAGCGACTCGTCGCCGCCCTCGTCGTCGACGCCGAGGGCCTCGACGACCTCGCGGCCGAGGAGGTGCGCGCCGCTCCAGCCCTCGATGACGCACCGGGGGAACGCCTCGCGGTCCGGCGAGCCGAGCCATGCGGCCGCGGCCTCGCGGGCCCATGCCTCCGAGGCGTACACGCCGATGATCTCGGTGCGGTCGTCCCACGGCGTCGCGGTCGAGAGGACGAAGTGGTCACCGTTCACGATCGGATCTCCTCCGGCTCTCGGGGTTCAGCGACCCCGTGGGAGTGCGGGACCGGACCGGACGCTACCCGCGGGCGGGGGAGCGCGTCTCCGGGGTCGACACGAGCGCGGATGAAGGCTACGGGAACGTCGAGCGCGACGCGATCACCCGATGGTCCCACGCAGGCGGGCGTTCAGCCCACCCAGAGCGGTCGCGATCTCGTTCTCGTCGCTTCCGGGGAGGAGGGCGCCGCCCTGCTCGAGGCCGTGGCGCAGGGCCTCGACCTCCTCAGGGGGGAGGTTGCCGCTGTCGAGGAGGGCCTGGAGGGCGGCGAGGATGCCGACGAGGGCGACGGCGTCGTCCAGGTCGAGGGGGCGGACGCAGACGCTGAACACGCCGGACTCGCGCGCCTCGTCGAGCTGGGCGTCGACCTCGGCGCGGGTGAGCTCGGGCTTCAGGATAGCGTGG
>NZ_PSTN01000045.1:0-10642 GCF_002930955.1 Rathayibacter sp. AY1A4
GGTCTCGGCGTTGTAGACGATGGTGCCCTCGTTGGGGCTGAAGGAGGAGCGCACGTGGAGCGTGACTCCGTGGCGGCGGGCTCGCCGGGAGGTGCGACGGTCGCCCAGGAGTCGGGCATCGGCGGCTCGACCGGCGGCATGTCCTCCTCCGGCGGCTCCTCGTCGAAGGGGGGCTCGTCGCCGGCGGGGGCGGCTGCAGCAGCGGCGGCGGCGGGAGCGGCGCGCACCGGCTCGGCGCCCACGGCGGGGGCCTCGACCGGAGCGGACGGAGCAGCCGCCTCGGCCGCAGGGGTCGGATCGGCGGGGATCGCCACCGTGGCCCAGCCGTCGGAGCCGGTCGCGGCCGGGATCGACGCAGCCGGAGCGGGCGCGGCGGTCGCCTCTACGGCGGCGCGCTCGGCCTCGGGGGCAGCGGCGCGCGGCTCGACGCGGGCGATGTACTTCACCCGCAGGCCGAGGACCTGCTGGATCGCCTGACGCAGGTACTCGCTGACTCCGGGCTGCCCAGCGGTTCCCGGCATCTTGAACGACTCGACGTCGTTCTGGCTCGGGAACGAGAGGGTCAGCACGTCGTCCTTGAGGGCGCGCACCTGGGCGGTGTAGGCCACCAGCCAGGCGGTCATCTTCGCCTTCTGCACGACCTCGAGGATCTCGGGCCAGGTGTCCTTCATCCGCTGGAGGGTGACCGCGCCGTCGGCGGATGCGTCGCCCGCGGCCGCAGCGGGTGCGGAGGCGGCGGGCGCCTCAGTGGACGCAGCGGCCTGATCCGACGGCTCCTGCCCGACCGGCTCCGGACGAGCCGCCGCGGCGGTCGTCGCGCGGGGGCGTCCTGACTCGGCCGGCGCGGACTCGTCCGCCTCCGGGGCGGCCGCCGTCTCGTCGGGCGCCTTCACCGGCGGCGCAGCGACCGGTGCGGACGCCGTCACCGGCGCCTCGGTGCGCGGAGCGGCCGCGATGGACTCGGGCACCGAGCCGGGAGCGGCGGCGTGCGAGGCGTGGTGGGGCTCGGGCGCACGGGACGGCTCGGACGCGCGCGACGCCTCGGACGACCGCGGAGCGGGCGCCGCGGTCTCGCGCGGCGGGGCCACGTGCCGCGGGCGCTCCTCCTGGGCAGCAGCGGGCGCGATGCCGGCGCCGGTGCCGTGCACGAGGGTGCGGGCGATCATCAGCTCGAGGTGCAGGCGCGGCGAGGTCGCACCGGTCATCTCGGTGAGGGCCTCGTTGACCACGTCGGCGATGCGGGAGAGCTCGGCCAGGCCGAGCGCGCGCGACTGGCCGGCCATGCGGTCGAGCTCGTCCTGCGAGACGCCGCGGAGCACGGCCGAGGCCGCTCCCCCGGTCGCCGCGACGACGATCAGGTCGCGGAGCTTCTCGAGCAGGTCCTCGACGAAGCGGCGCGGGTCCTGCCCCGTCTGGATGACGCGGTCGACCGCTCCGAACGCCTCGGCGGAGTCGTGCTCGGCGAGCGCGTCGACCACCTCGTCGAGCAGGGCGCCGTGGGTGTAGCCGAGGAGGGCGACGGCCCGCTCGTACTCGACGGTCTCGGCCTCGGAGCCGGCCATCAGCTGGTCGAGCAGGGAGAGCGTGTCGCGGACGGACCCGCCGCCCGCGCGGACCACGAGCGGCAGCACGCCCGCCGCCACGTGCACGCCCTCGCGCTCGCAGAGCTCCTGCGTGTAGTCGAGCATCTGCGCTGGCGGGACGAGCCGGAACGGGTAGTGGTGCGTGCGCGAGCGGATCGTGCCGATGACCTTGTCCGGCTCCGTGGTCGCGAAGATGAACTTCACGTGCTCCGGCGGCTCCTCCACGATCTTGAGCAGCGCGTTGAAGCCCTGCGGCGTGACCATGTGCGCCTCGTCGAGGATGAAGATCTTGAAGCGGTCGCGCGCCGGGGCGAAGATGGCGCGCTCGCGCAGATCGCGCGCGTCGTCGACTCCGTTGTGGCTCGCCGCGTCGATCTCGACCACGTCGAGCGAGCCCTGGCCCTCGCGGCTGAGCTCGACGCAGCTGTCGCAGACGCCGCAGGGGGTGTCGGTCGGGCCCGTCGCGCAGTTGAGGCAGCGGGCGAGGATGCGCGCCGAGGTGGTCTTGCCGCAGCCGCGGGGGCCGCTGAAGAGGTAGGCGTGGTTGACGCGGTTGGTGCGGAGCGCCGTCATGAGCGGATCCGTCACCTGGGACTGGCCGATCATCTCGGCGAACGTCTCGGGCCGGTACCGGCGATACAGGGCTGCTACCACCCGATAAGAGTAGCCGCGACCTCCGACACCGGAGCCGGGACGGCGGAGACCGGAGCGCGCGTAGCCTCGGTCCCGTGCTCCCGCCGCCTCCGCTCCCCCGCTTCGACGCGGTCGTGCTCGCCGGCGGACGCGCCTCCCGCCTCGGCGGCGCGGTCAAGCCGCTCCTCCGGCACCGCGAGTCGACGCTCCTCGGCACCGCCCTCGCAGCCGTGCGCGGAGCCGAGCGGAGGGTCGTGGCCGGACCGTCGTCGCTCGCACCGGCCGTCGACGGCGCCGAGCTCGTCCAGGAGGATCCGCCGTTCGGCGGCCCGGTCGCCGGCCTGGCCGCCGCGCTGTCCCTGCTCGACCGCCCGGGCGCTCCGGACTGGGTCGTCGTGCTCGCCGCCGATCTCGTCGCCCCCGCTCCCGCCGTGCACACGCTGCTCGAGGTTGCGTCGAACGCCGTCGAGGCCTCCCTCCTGGCCGTCGACGCGAGCGGCCGAGCCCAGCAGCTCCTCGGCGTGCACCGGCGAGCGGCCCTCGTCGAGGCGCTCGCCGCGCTCGGCGATCCCGACGGCGCCTCGGTGCGCGCCCTCCTCCGGGACCTTCCCCCACGGCTCGTGACGGTGCCCGGAGGGACGACCGACGACGTCGACGCGCCCGCCGACGCGCACCGGCACGGGATCGACCTGCCGGGCCCGCGCGGCGCAGACTGAGCGGATGGACGACACGACCGGCCCCCGCCCCTCCGCCTCCGACGGCGCCCGCCCCACGGAGGAGGTGCTCGCCGGCTGGTGGGCCGAGCTGTGCTCCGCGCTCGGCCTCGGCGAGGTCCCGGTGGACCCGGACGCCCTGCTCGCCCTCGCCGGTCGCGCGGCGCACGGAGTGGTCCGGCCGGCGGCTCCGCTGACCACATTCCTCGCGGGCTACGCGGCGGGCCTGGCCGGGGGCGGCCGGGACGCGCTCGACGCGGCGCTCACGGCCTCGCACCGGGCGGTGGACAAGCGTACGCACGCCTCCTGAGACGCTACTCCACCGGCCTCGATCCGGCACCAGGCCGACGCCGTACGGTTCCCCCGAGTCCCGGTGCCGCGGCTCGGACCGAGAGCGGCGCAGGACTCCCGCGGCCGACTGCGCCGCGGTCGTCCATCTGAAGGAGCCCCGCATGTCAGGCAACAGAGCCGTCGCCTACAAGTCCCCCGGAGTCGTCGAGGTCATCGACATCGACTACCCCACCTTCGAGCTGAAGGACGGACCCGGCGTCAATCCGGCGAACATCGGGCGGAAGCTGCCGCACGGCGCCATCCTCCGCACCGTCTCCACCAACATCTGCGGCTCGGACCAGCACATGGTCCGCGGCCGCACCACCGCTCCGTCGGACCTCGTGCTCGGCCACGAGATCACCGGCGAGGTCGTGGAGGTCGGCCCCGACGTCGAGTTCGTCAAGGTCGGCGACATCGTGTCCGTGCCGTTCAACATCGCCTGCGGCCGCTGCCGCAACTGCAAGGAGCGCAAGACCGGCATCTGCCTCAACGTGAATCCGGACCGCCCGGGCAGCGCGTACGGCTACGTCGACATGGGCGGCTGGGTCGGCGGGCAGGCCGAGTACGTGATGGTCCCCTACGCCGACTGGAACCTCCTGGTGTTCCCGGACCGCGATCAGGCGCTCGAGAAGATCCTCGATCTGACGATGCTCTCGGACATCTTCCCGACGGGCTTCCACGGCGCGGTGACCGCCGGGGTCGGCGTCGGCTCCACGGTCTACGTCGCAGGAGCGGGACCGGTCGGACTCGCCGCGGCGGTCGGAGCGCAGCTGCTCGGAGCGGCCGTCGTGATCGTCGCGGACCTCAACGAGGAGCGTCTGGCGCAGGCGCGCTCCTTCGGCTGCGAGACGGTCGACGTCTCGAAGGGCGATCCGGCCGGCCAGATCGAGCAGATCCTCGGCGTGCCCGAGGTCGACTGCGGAGTGGACGCCGTCGGCTTCGAGGCGCACGGCAACGGCGCCGACTCGGGGAAGGAGGCGCCGGCGACGGTGCTGAACTCGCTGATGTCGATCACCGCGGCGGGCGGCGCCCTCGGCATCCCGGGCCTCTACGTCACGGGCGACCCGGGCGGAGTCGACGAGGCGGCCCAGGAGGGCTCGCTGTCGATCCGCCTCGGGCTCGGCTGGGCGAAGTCGCTGTCCTTCACCACGGGCCAGTGCCCGGTCATGAAGTACAACCGGCAGCTGATGATGGCGATCCTGCACGACCGGGTCCACATCGCCGACGCGGTCCAGGCCACCGCGATCAGCCTGGACGACGCTCCCCGCGGCTACGCCGACTTCGACAAGGGCGCCGCGAAGAAGTTCGTGCTGAACCCGAACGGCTACCTGGGATGACCGACGGGGCGGGTCCTGCCCAGGGCCCGCCCCGAGCCCCGGGAGAATGGACGGGATGAGCGCGCACGGGCACGAGGCGACCGACTGGGACGAGGCCAGGCGGATCGTCGGCGAAGCGGTGGCGCGCTCCGGCGTCTCGAGCGTCCCCCTCCTCGACGCCCGCGGAGCCGTCCTCGACCGCGCCGTCGCCGCCGCCCGGCCGCTCCCCCACTACGACTCCTCGGCCATGGACGGCTGGGCCGTGCGCGGACCCGGGCCCTGGCCGCTCGAGGACGGCACCGCCGCTCCGATCGTCACCGGAGCGGCCGTGCCCGACTGGAGCGACGCGGTGCTGCCGTCCGAGCAGGGCGCGGTCCGCGACGACCTGCTCACGGCGCGGGCGCCCCTCCCGCCCGGCCGCCACGTCCGGCGCGCGGGCGACGAGGCCGCCCGCGGAGCCGTGCTGGTCGATGCCCGGACCCGCCTCACTCCCGCGCACCTCGCCCTGCTCGCGGTCGCCGGGATCGACGCGCTCGATGTCCGCTCGCCCGCCGCGGTCGACCTGCTCCTGACGGGGGACGAGGTCGACACCGAGGGGATGCCGCCCGCCGGACGGGTGCGCGACGCGTTCACGCCGCTGCTGCCCGCGCTGGTCGAGCTCTCGGGCGGAGCCGTGGGAGAGATCATGCGCCGCGGCGACGACGAGGACGCGATCGCCCGGACGCTGCTGACGGGCACGGCGCCGATCCTCCTCTCGACGGGCGGGACCGGGCGCTCCCGGGTGGACGCGGTCCGTCGCGCCCTCGATGGGGTGGGCGCGCGCGTCCTCGTCGACGGAGTCGGCATGCGCCCCGGCCACCCGACCATGGCTGCGCTGCTGCCGGGCGGGACGCTGGTGATCGCTCTGCCGGGCAATCCGCTCGCCGCACTCCTCGCGGCGCTCTCCTTCCTGCCGCCGGCCCTCGACGCGGCGTCGGGCGCCGCTGCCCGGCCCCTCGGCCGGGGTGTCCTCGCCGAGCCGCTCGGGCGCGCGGGGACCACGGTGCTCGTGCCCGTCTCCTCCGGCGAGGACGGCTGGCGGGCCTCCGCCGGCATCCGCTCGCACATGCTCACCGGTCTCGCCGCTTCGGAGGCCGTGGCCGTCGTCCCCGCACCGGGAGCGGCAGCGGGCGACTCCGTGCGCCTGCTGCCGCTGCCCTGGTGAGGCCTACGCCGCCGGTTCGAGGCGGATCACGACCGACTTCGAGGTCGGCGTGTTGCTGATCTTCGCGGTCGAGTCCAGCGGCACGAGGACGTTCGTCTCGGGGTAGTAGGCGGCCGCGCAGCCGCGGGGCGTGTCGTACGCCACGACGCGGAACGCCTCCGCCCGCCGCTCGACGCCGTCGGGCCACTCCGAGACCAGGTCGACCATCGCGCCGTCCGCGAAGCCCAGCTCGGCGACGTCGTCGGCGTGGACGAACACCACCCGGCGGCCGTCGTGGATCCCGCGGTAGCGGTCGTCCTTGCCGTAGATCGTGGTGTTGAACTGGTCGTGCGAGCGCAGCGTCTGCAGCAGCAGCCTGCCCTCCGGAACCCGCGGGTACTCGAGCGGATTCGCGGTGAAGCGGGCCAGGCCGGAGGGCGTGTCGAAGCGGCGCGAGTCGCGCGGCGGGTGCGGGAGGACGAAGCCGCCGGGCACGTCGATCCGGGCCTCGAACCCGTCGAAGCCGGGGACGACGTTGGCGATGTGCGAGCGGATGCGGCGGTAGTCGTCGCGCAGTCCCGCCCAGTCGACCCGCGGGACGTTCTCGCGGCCCTCGAGCAGCCGCTCCGCGATCCCCGTGAGGATCGCCACCTCCGAGCGCAGGCCCGGGCTCGGCGGGCGCAGGCGGCCCCGGGAGACGTGCACGGCGCTCATCGAGTCCTCGACCGTGACCCGCTGCTCGCCCGAGCGCTGCACGTCGGAGTCGGTGCGGCCGAGGGTGGGCAGGATCAGCGCGCGCCGGCCGGTGACCACGTGCGAGCGGTTGAGCTTGGTCGAGACGTGCACGGTGAGGGCGAGCGAGCGCATCGCCGCCTCCGTCACTCCGCTGTCGGGCGTCGCCCGGGCGAAGTTGCCGCCGAGCCCCATGAACACGCGGGCCTTCCCGTCGCGCATCGCCCGGATCGCGGCGACCGTGTCCGTCCCGTGCACCCGGGGGGAGGAGAAGGAGAACTCGCGGTCGAGCGCGTCGTGGAAGGAGTCCGGCATCCGCTCGAAGATGCCCATCGTGCGGTCGCCCTGCACGTTCGAGTGGCCGCGCACCGGGCAGACGCCCGCGCCGGGCTTGCCGATGTTGCCGGTGAGCAGGAGCACGTTGACGACGTCCTTGAGCGTCGCGACCGAGTGCGCGTGCTGCGTGAGGCCCATCGCCCAGCAGACGACGGTGCCCTCGGACGCCGCGATCAGCTCGGCGACGGTGCGGATGCGCGTCTCGTCGATCCCGCTCGCCCGCTCGATCTCGTCCCACTGGACCTCCCGCAGCCCGTGGAGGTACTCGGCGAGGCCGCCGGTGCTCTCGCGGATGAAGGCGTGGTCGAAGACGTCGCCGCGCGCCTCCTCCGCCTCGAGCAGCGCCTTGCCCAGACCCTGGAACAGGGCCTGGTCGCCGCCCAGCCGGACCTGGAGGAAGTGGTCGGCGAGGGCCGTGCCGTCGCCCAGGGTGCCGCGGACGGTCTGCGGGTTCTGGAAGCGGAGCAGCCCCGCCTCCGGCAGCGGATTCACGGCCACGATGGTGCCGCCGGCGCGCTTGGCGCGCTCCAGCGCGGTCAGCATCCGCGGGTGGTTCGTGCCGGGGTTCTGGCCGGCGACGATGATCAGCGGTGCCCGCTCCACGTCGCGCAGGCTCACCGAGCCCTTGCCGATCCCGATCGTCTCGGTGAGGGCGGATCCGCTGGACTCGTGGCACATGTTCGAGCAGTCGGGCAGGTTGTTCGTGCCGAAGCCGCGGACCATCAGCTGGTAGACGAAGGCCGACTCGTTCGAGGTCCGACCGGACGTGTAGAAGATCGCCTCGTCGGGGCTCGCGCAGGCTCGCAGCTCCTCAGCCACGAGGTCGAGCGCCTCGTCCCAGCCCACCGGCCGGTAGTGCGTGGCGCCCTCCTCGAGCAGCATCGGCTCCGTGAGCCGGCCCTGCTGGCCGAGCGCGAAGTCGTCCCACTCCTCCAGCTCCGCGACGGGGTGTGCGGCGAAGAAGGCCGATGTGACGGTGCGGAGCGTGGCCTCCTCGGCGACCGCCTTCGCTCCGTTCTCGCAGAACTCGGCGACGTGGCGATTGTCGCCCTCCGGCCAGGCGCAGCCCGGGCAGTCGAAGCCGGTCTTCTGGTTCACCCGCAGGAGCGTCTCGGCGCTGCGCACCGGGCCCATCTGCTTGAGCGAGATCTCGAGGGCGTGGGCGACGCCGGGGATCCCGACGGCGCGTCTCTTCGGCGACCGGACGGAGAGGCGGCTCTCGTCGATCGGACTCTCGCGGGGCTCGGCGTCATCGACCATTCCTGCATCGTACGTCCGCACCCCGGCATCGCTCCCGGTTCCCGGTGGGAGGATGACCTCCACCGCCTGAGGAGACCCATGAGCCGCAGTGTCGCCCGCACCCGCCTGACCGCCGTCCGCGCCGGCGATCCGCCCCGACGCCGCGAGGACGTCCTGGCCGTCGAGGAGCCGCTCGAGATCCGCGTCGGCGGACAGCGCTTCAGCGTGACCATGCGCACGCCCGGCGACGACTTCGACCTGGTCGCGGGATTCCTGGTGTCCGAGGGGGTGCTCACCGAGTCGGAGCAGCTGGCGGCGATGCGCTACTGCGCGAGCGGCTCCGGTCCGGGCGAGAACACGTACAACGTGGTCGACGCGAGCGTCCGCGGCGGGCGGGAGGCCGTGCTGCTCGAGCGCGAGCGGTCGGTCTACACGACGAGCTCGTGCGGAGTGTGCGGGCTCGCGTCGCTCGAGGCGGTCGCCACCGACTCGGCGTGGAGCGTCGCGGAGGACGACCTGCGGGTCGAGCGGGAGCTGCTGGTCTCGCTCCCCGATCGGCTCCGCGAGGCGCAGGCGGTGTTCGAGCGGACGGGCGGCGTCCACGCGGCCGGGCTGTTCGACGCGGACGGCTCGCTGCTGGTGCTCCGGGAGGACGTCGGGCGGCACAACGCCGTGGACAAGGTGGTCGGCTGGGGGCTCCGGGAGGGGCGGCTGCCGTTGAGGGGGACGCTGCTGCAGGTGTCGGGTCGCGCCTCGTTCGAGCTGGTGCAGAAGGCCGTGATGGCCGGCATCCCCCTGCTCGCCGCGGTCGGTGCCCCGTCGTCGCTGGCGGTGGACCTGGCTCGCGACTCCGGCCTCACCCTGATCGGCTTCAGCCGCGGCTCCGGCTTCAACCTCTACGCGGGCGACGCGCGCCTGCTGCCCTGAGCCGGGCTCCTCAGCCGGCTCCTGCCGATGGAGCAGCCCGCGCAGCAGCCGCATCGAGATCTCCTCCCTCGCGCTCGGACTCGATACGCCGCGTCCCGCGGCTACTCGACCAGCAGGAGGGCCCGAGTATTCGGCAGAGGGCCGCGACCCGGAATCGCGTGCGAGCGATTGAGGGCAGCCCGACGCTCCACGCTCTGCGGAACGCAACCCCTGAGAGGCCGACCGCGGTCGTGCAGCGGGCCACCGCTGCACGACGAGCGAGCACCGCCGCGTGCCAGCGATTCAGGACAGCCCGACAGGAGCCGCTCCACGGGAGCCACCACCCCCGGAAGCCGACCGCGAGTGATGTCGCGGCTCCGCCGCTACACGACCGACAAGCTCTGCCGGGCGATCTCCAGCTCCTCGTTCGTGGGGATGACGAGGACGGCGACGCGGGAGTCGTCGGTGGAGATGCGGCGGGCGCCGCGGTCGGAGGACGTGTTGCGCTCGGGGTCGAGCTCGATGCCCAGGCCCTCGAGGCCGCGGAGGGCGCCGGCTCGGACGGCGGCGACGTTCTCGCCGACTCCGGCCGTGAACACCACGGCGTCGACGCGGCCCAGCTGGGCGTAGAAGGCCCCGATGTAGTGGCGGAGGCGGTGGTAGTAGACCTCGAGCCCGGCGCGGGCCCGCTCGTCGCCGGCCTCGGCCGCCTCCTGGACGTCGCGCATGTCGCCGCGACCCGTGAGGCCGAGGAGGCCGCTTCGGCGGTTGAGGAGGGTGTCGAGCTCGTCGATCGAGAGGCCCGCCTTGCGGGCCAGGTGGAAGACGACGGCCGGGTCGAGGTCGCCGGAGCGGGTGCCCATCACCAGGCCCTCGAGCGGGGTCATGCCCATCGAGGTCTCGACGGAGACGCCGCCGTCGACGGCGCAGGCGGACGCTCCGTTGCCCAGGTGCAGGACGATCGTCTTGAGGTCGGAGCGGCGGCGGCCGAGGTAGGCGGCGGCGGCCTCCGAGACGAACTTGTGCGAGGTGCCGTGGAAGCCGTAGCGGCGAACGCGGTGCTTCTCGGCGAGTTCGGCGGGCAGCGCGTAGGTCGACGCCTCGGCCGGGATCGTGTGGTGGAAGGCGGTGTCGAAGACGGCGACGTGCGGGACGTCCGGGAAGGCCTTCTGCGCCGCCTCGATGCCCTCGAGGTTGGCGGGGTTGTGCAGCGGGGCGAGGTCGGCGAGGTCCTCGATGTTGATCTTGACCAGGTCGGTGACGACGGTGGGCTCGAAGAAGCGCTTGCCGCCGTGCACGACGCGGTGGCCCACGGCGACGGGAGGGAACTCGTCGAGGCTCGGGCCGTGCTCGCCGAATGCGCGGATCATCGCGTGGAAGCCGGCGGTGTGGTCGGGGATCGGCCCCTCGATCTCGAACGACTCCCCGTCGCGGGTGTGCTTCGTGCGGCCGGTGTCCTCGCCGATCCGCTCGACGAGGCCACTGGCGAGCGTCTCCTCGGTGGTCATCTCGATGAGCTGGTACTTGAACGACGACGATCCGCTGTTGACGACGAGGACGACGGACGTCGGCAGCCCCACCTAGCTCTGCTACAACGCCCGCATCGCCGCCAACCTCGGTGCCCCGTTCTTGCTCGTCCTCACCGGCCGGGACTCGTCCCGCAGGGCGCAG
>NZ_PSTN01000046.1:0-9297 GCF_002930955.1 Rathayibacter sp. AY1A4
CTCCGGCCTCGCCACTCCGGGCACCGCGCCCGACGCGCTGCTCGCCCGCACCCGCGGCATCGGCCAGGACTGGCGGGCGGAGCATCTGCATCCGGAGCGATCGGGCCGGAAGCGACGGCGTCCGGAGCGACGGCGTCCGGAGCAACGGGAGCAGCGGACTGCTCCGCTCCGCTCCCCGACGCCGCCACCAGCCGCACGTCGTCCGCGACGGCCTCCGCCTCCTCCGGGCCGGCCGCCGCGTTCAGCGCCGCGGCCGCCGCCTCCGCTCGCGCCAGGGCCTCGGCGGCCTCCGCCTGCAGTCGGCGGGCGGCCTCCAGGGCCGCGCGCGCCTCGTCCCTCGCCGAGGCGAGCCCGTCGTCGTCACTCATGGGCTCAGCCTAGGTCGGCGGCGCCGGTCAGTCCTCGCGGACGTGCCAGGACTGTCCGTACCCGCCGTCGGCCTCGGGGCGGGCCATCAGCTCGAGGAACGGGTCGGCGCTGAACGCCTCCGGCCCGAGCACTCCGGCGCCGGTCCACACGCCGGTCGCGAGGAGCTCGAGCGCGACCACCGGGTTGAGCGCCGTCTGCCAGACCACGCACTGGGTGCCGTACTCGGCCATCGTCCACTCGTTGTCGCTCACGTGGTAGAGGTACACCTCGCGGCGGGCGCCGTCCTTCGTGCCGGAGACGAAGAGGCCGGCGCAGGTCCTGCCCGTCATCCGCGGGCCGATGCCGGCTGGGTCGGGCAGGGCGGCGGCGACGACGTCGCGCGGCGAGACCTCGACGGGACCGCCGGCCGAGCGGACCCGCAGGGGCTCGGTGCTGTCCAGGCCGAGGAGGTGGAGGGTGCGCAGGACGCCGATGAACTGCTCGCCGAGGCCGTACTTGAAGGTGACCTTCTTGGCGTCGAGCCAGCGCGGCATCAGCAGCACCTCCTCGTGCTCGACGTTCACGCACTCGACCGGGCCGATGCCCTCGGGGAACTCGAACACCTCCGGCTCCGAGAAGGGGACGGTGGTGTACCAGCCGCGGTCGCGCTCGAACACCACCGGCGGGTTCAGGCACTCCTCGATCGTGGTCCAGATGGAGAAGGACGGAGCGAAGATCTCGCGGCCGTCCGCGTCGTGCACGACGAGGTTCGCGCCGTCGCGCACTCCGAGCTCGTCGATCTCGTCGAAGAGGTGGTCGGAGGCGTAGCGGGCGAAGACGTCGGAGAGTCCCGGCTCCACGCCCATGCCCACCAGGGCGAGGCGGCCGCGGGAGGACCACTCCTCCGCCGCGGCGAACTGCTCGTCGCCGAGCTTGAGCCCCGTCAGCTCGTGGGGCCGCTCGGGGTGCGGGAGCGAGAGGCTCATCGCCATGTCGAGGTAGTCGGCCTCGGCGGCGAGCGCTCCGGCGAAGATCGTCGGGACGAAGCGCGGCTCGACGGCGTTCATCACGTGGGTCGCCCCGTGCGCGCGGGCGACGGTCTCGACGTTCTCGGCGTCAGAGGCGTCGATCCGCGCGGCGACGAAGCGGTCGTCGGCACCGTGCCGGTCCGCGATCCAGGCGACCGTGCGCTCGGCGCGAGCGAGGTCGTAGTCGCAGACGATGATCTGCTCGAAGAAGGAGCGGCGCGCGGCGATCTTCGCGAAGGCGTCGCCGACGCCGCCGGCGCCGACCAGGAGGATTCTCATGGGGACACCGTAGCGACGGATCGCGTCGTCCACCATGCCGAGCACCGACGGAATCGGAGCGGAGCGCGCCTTCCGGCCACCGGATCCGTCACGGGGCGGCCCGCTCCCCCTGCTCGAGCAGGCGGAGGAAGCCGGAGAGGTGCCCGAGGCCGGTCAGCGAGGTCGGGAGCGAGGCGGCGAGCGCCGGCGAGTGCACCAGGTACGCCGCCCACTTCGCGCGCGAGACCGCGACGTTCAGGCGGTTGGGCAGGAGGAGGAACTCCATTCCGCGCGGGACGTCGGCCCCGGAGGACGCGGCGAGCGACACGATGGCGACCACCGCCTCCCTGCCCTGGAAGAGGTCGACCGTGCCGACCGGCGTCTCCTCGAGGCCCGCGGCGTCGAGGGCGGTGCGGAGGAGCCCGCCCTGGGCGTTGTAGGGCGCGACGACGATGACGTCGGCCGCGGTCAGCGTCCGCTCGCCGTGCTCGTCGGTCCAGGCGCGGCCGACGAGGGAGAGGGCGATCTCGACGACACGCCTCGCCTCGTCCGGCGAGGAGGTGGTGTCGCCCGCGTGCTCGACCGGGACGGAGTGCACGCCCGGCTCGACCCCCTCCAGGTGGCGCACCTGCGGCGCCCGCGACCGCAGCGCGCCCTCGTAGGAGAGCTCGGAGACGGCGTCGGAGAGCGCCGGGTGCATCCGGTGGGTCTGCGCGAGGAAGTAGCCGTACTCGGGCGGGAGGACGTCGTGCCCGTCGGCGAGCCAGCCGAGCGCCGACTCGTCGACCGGCTCCGGGTGCGCGCCCTGGCTCACCTGGGGCAGCTGCTGCGGATCGCCGAGCAGGAGCAGCCGCTGGGCGGAGACGGCCGACGCGATCGTCGGGGCGAGCGAGAACTGCCCGGCCTCGTCGACCACCAGGAGGTCGAGCGAGCGGCGCGGCACGGTGACCGGGTTCGCGAAGGTCCAGGCGGTGCCGCCGATGACGCAGCCGCCGCCCTCCTCGAGGACCGCGGTGAGTGCCGCCGCGTTCTTCACCGGCGCCCAGGGCGCCGCCGCGAGCGCCTCGGGCGGCGTGCCGTTCTTGGGCACCTTCGCCACGCGGGAGGGATCGACGCCGCGGCCGACGACGGCGCTCAGCACGTTCTCGACCACCGAGTGCGACTGGCCGACCACGCCGATGCGCCAGCCGTGCTCGTTCACCAGCCGGGCGATCACGTGGGAGCCGACGTAGGTCTTGCCGGTGCCGGGCGGACCCTGCACCGCGAGGGTCGCCCGGTCGAGTCCGAGCAGAGTGGTGACGACCGCGCCGATCACGTCGTCGCCCTGCACCGGAGCGACGGCTCCCGGCGGCACGCGGCGGAGGACGTCGAGCGCCGGGTCGGCCAGCATCGCGGGCAGCGCGTCGAGGACCTCGCCGCCCCACTCCGCGATCGCCTCGGGCTGGGGCGCGGCGCGCGGCGGCGGCGCGGGGGCGAGGGCGACCGGAGCGTCGTCGTGCGGATCCTCCCCCGCCTTCAGGCCCTCCTTGAGGAGCAGGACGATCCGCTCCCCGTCGTCGTAGACCGCGAGGATCTCGGAGCGCTCGGAGGCGCCGCGCAGACCGGGACCGGGCGAGGGCGCACCAGGGGGCGCCGGGGCCTCGTAGACCAGGTACGGCGACGAGCCGGTGCCGAGCCGGCTGCCGGGAGCGAGCCGGCCGAAGATCCGCAGCTCGCGCGACTGCGTGCGGGCGCGCGGGAGCTTCGCCCAGTCGCGGACGACCTCGACCCGGTCGATCATCACGACGTCGCGGGTGTCCGCCCACTCGTCCAGCGGCTGCCGGAGGCGGTCGAAGTGCTCCTGCCAGAAGGTCTTGGCCTCGCGGCGGTGGTAGTCGATCGCCGCGCCGGCGAGGGCGAGCGCGGTCTGGTCGGCCGTGCGCTCGCGCGGCTCGATCCCCTCGACCTGCGCCAGCAGGGCGACCGCGACCGGGTGCGGCTCGCGGGGCACGGGGATCTCGACCTCGAGCAGCGGCGGCAGCTCCTCGCGCGGCGGAGCGAGCTCCAGGAGCCAGTCGCGCAGGCGGAGCGTGGAGCGGCAGTCGTAGGCGTTGTACTCGGCGACGAGGTCGAGCCCGCGCTGCCCCTCGGCAGGATCGGCCCTCTGTGCGGCGCGCGCCTCCACGTACATCTCGATGCTGTCGGCGGCGTTCGTGACGCCGGACGCGTCCCGCTCGTCCTCGCCCATGTAGAGCGGCTCCAGCTTCTTGAGCGAGTAGCTGCGCGAGCCCACGCGGAGCGCCCGCCGCACCACCGGGTACAGGTCGACCAGGACGCCGTCGCGCAGGAGCGCGTCGACCTCCTCCTCGCCGACCCCGTGGCGGAGCGCGAGCGAGAGCAGGTGGCTGCGCTCGTAGGAGGCGTAGTGGTAGACGTGCATCCGGGGGTGCTCGGCCCGGCGCGCCCGCAGGAGCGCGAGGAAGTCGAGGAGCGCCCGGCGCTCGGCCGCGAGGTCGTGCGCCCAGAGCGCGGTGAAGCGCTCCTGGTCGTCGACCATGCCGAAGAGGTAGTCGAGGCCCCACTCGCGGTTGTCCTCGGTGTAGAGCGGGTCGCCCTCGAAGTCGAAGAAGAGGTCCCCCGGGTCAGGGGCGGGCAGCCCGGCGAGCACGGAGGCGTCGATCACCTCGACGGCCGGCACCGGCGAGGACTCCGACCGCAGCTGCAGCCGCGCCTGGGCGCGCAGGCCCTCGAGCGTGCCCGCGCTCAACCCGGGGACGGGGCCGTCGTGCTCGGCGAGGGCGTCGATGGTGAGCACGCCGGCCGCCCCGAGCTTCGCCCGCTGGTCGAGCCGCATCCCGGCGACGAGGATCGGATCGCGGTGCGCCTGGACCTCGGGCGCGCAGACGGAGCAGCGTCCGCAGGAGGGGTAGCGCGGATCGCCCCACTCCAGCGGCTCGTCGGCGGCGAGGCGCTCGTCGAGCACGGCGCGGAGCCGGGCGCGCTGCACCCGCTGGACCGGGGCGACGACGGCCAGCTCGTGGCTGGTGACGGAGCCGTCGCCGAGCACGAGGTGCACCTGCTCCCCCACGCGGATACCGCGCGCCTGCATCTGCTCGGCGTAGGCGGCGAGCTGCAGCAGCGCCGGGATCTTCGCGTGCCGGGCGAGCTTGGTGTCGTAGACCTCGTAGGCGCCGTCGGCGGTGCGGAGGAGGAAGTCCGAGAAGCCCAGGAACTCGCCGTCGAAGAAGGTGGCCTGGTAGAGCACGTCGACCCCGGCGCGCATCGCCTCGACGGCCGCCTCGGCCGCCGCGGGGTAGCCGGCGGGCTCGGGGCGCTCGAACTCGAGCACCTCGTGCGTGCGCTTCAGCTCGGCGAGGAAGCGGTGCTCGTGCTCGTCGCCGAGCACCGCGGTGCGCTCGAGCATCCCGTCCCTCTCGGCCTCGAGGCGCGGCGCGCGGCCCAGCAGGGCGTCGAACCGGCGGAGGACGGCCCACTCGCAGGCCGCCCAGTTCGACAGGTCGGTGGGGCTCGTGACCACGCGGCCGGACTCCAGGTACACGCGACTCCTTCCGCGATCACCGGGCGGCGATCGGCTCCAGGCTAGGGCGCCCCTCCGACACTCGTGCGGCTGCGGCCACCACCCGCGCCGCGCCGTCTCCGCGTGGCAGGCTGGGCCGATGACCCGCGCGCGCTTCGAGATCATCCCGGCCGACGACATCGGCGAGCGCGCCGCGCGAGCGTTCCCGGACCCCTCCGCGGTGACGCTGACCGTGACGAGCCTGCCGAAGCACGGGACCGAGCGGACCGTGGACGGCGCGGTCGCGCTGGCCGGGCGCGGGTTCCGCGTGGTGCCCCACCTGGCGGCGCGGAACGTCGAGGGCCGCGCCGCACTCGAGCGGGTCCTCGAGCGGATGGGCGAGGCGGGGATCGACGAGGCGTTCGTGATCTCGGGCGACGCGTCCTCGGCGGCCGGCACCTACTCCACGAGCCTCGAGCTCATCCGCGACGCCCGCGAGATCTCACCCGGGCTGGCCCTGGACATCGCAGGCTATCCCGAGGGCCACCCGCACCTCTCCGACGAGAGCATCGAGCGGCACCTGCGCGAGCGCGCTCCGTTCATCCGCTCGATCGTCACGCAGATGTGCTTCGACGTGGACGCGGTGGTCCGCTACGCCGATCGGCTCCGCGAGACGGGGATCACGGCCGATCTGTGGGCGGGCGTGCCGGGGCCGGTCGAGCGCTCGCGGCTGCTGACGCTGGGCGCGCGGATCGGAGTGGGCTCCTCGCTCGGCTTCCTGAAGCGGAGCACCTCGGTGGCCGGCGGGCTCCTCCGCGGACGCCGCTTCGACCCGTCCGCGTTCGTCGCGCGCCTGGAAGCGGCGGCGGGCGACCGCCTCGCGGGCCTGCACGTCTACACCTTCAACGAGCTCGACTCCCTCGCCGCCTTCGGCTGATCGGCGAGCCTCCGCGCTCCTCGGGCGCCGATCCTGAGGGTCTCGAAGCCCTCGCGCGAAGAGAACTGCGCCGGTCAGGTGGTGCGGCGGATCCAGATCGGCGGGTGCGGGAGCTCGGCCTCGGTGCGCAGGCGGCCGGCGAGCGGAGCCCAGACCACGAGCGCCACGCCGATCCCGAGCAGCAGGCCGCCGACGGTGTCGCTCAGCCAGTGGGCACCGAGATAGGTGCGGCTCGCCATCATCGCCACGGTGTAGAGGAAGCCCGCGATCCAGACCCACAGCAGCGGGAACACCAGGGCCAGCACCATCGCCGTCGTCGCCGCGTTGGCGGTATGGCCGGACGGGAAGGAGCCGTAGTCGCTGGTGACGAGCATGTCGGCCGGGCGGGCGCGTCCCACCAGCTCCTTGACGAGCTGGGTGGCGCCCACGCTGACCAGCGCGGCGATCGCGTAGTAGAGCGCGGCCCACCGCCTGCGGAACACCAGCAGCACGGCGACGATGCCGAGCGGGATGAGCGTCGTGCCGACGAGCCCCGCTCCGACCGTGTTCATGACGAGGGCCGGGATGTCCCAGACCGGCGAGCGGTGCTCGACGATCTCGTCCATCCACTCCACGTCGAAGCGGAAGGCCGAGGTGGGGCGGAAGGCGATCAGCACGGCGAGGAGCACCGTGAGCAGGATCGCGAGCGACGCGGAGATCAGCGGCCAGCGGCGGGAGACCCGGTGGGCCGCCTCCTTCGTCAGCAGCCGGGCGGCGACGTCGTCGGACGGCACCTGCTCGCGCATCCGCGCACGCTGGACGGCGTCGGGGCGCGCGATTCCGGGCTCGGTCGACAGGCGGTCGTCGCGGTGATCCATCCGGACATGATGCCGTCACCCGGCGTTCCCCCGCTGGGGGTTGCGGGGCGGCTCGGCCGACGGTTCGGAAGCCCGGCGTCCGTGCGCCGGGTTCGTGGCACGGTTCGACCGGCCGTGCGGATGCCCGGCCTTCCCCCGCGGGGGTCTCGCGGCGCGGCTCAGCCGGCCGCGCGGGCCAGGCGGGCGGCGCGGAGGGCGTCGAGCCGGGTCGGCTCGGAGGAGCGGGCGAGGAGCCGCGCGGCGACGGCGCTCACGCGGGAGTCGTCCGAGGCGGAGGCCCGTTCGAGGGCGGCGGCCGCGTCGGGACCGGTGATCGAGCCGAGCGCCATCACGGCCGAGACCGCGAGCGCGGAGTCATCGCTGCCGGCGGCCCCGTCCAGCGCGTCGACGGCAGGACGCGCGTCGTCGCCCAGGTAGCCGAGTGCGGCAGCGGCGTGACGCCGGACCGGCGCGGACCCCTCGCGGAGGGCCTGCTCCAGACCGGGGACGGCCGCGGCGCCGAAGGAGGCGAGGACGTCGGTGAGCACGTTCTGCGCCTCCGCGTCGTCGTCGCCGAGCAGGCCGAGCAGGACCGGCAGCGCGCGCTCGTCGCCGAGGCGGCCCAGCGCGAAGCGGGCCTTCGCGGCGACGGCGGGCTCGGAGTCGGCGGCCAGCGGGGCGATGTCGTCGAGCGTCGCCGGGTCGAGGATCTTGCTGAGCACGTGCAGCGCCTGCGTGCGCACTCGGGGCTCGCGGCCGAGCGCTTCGCGGGCGACGGGGACGGCGGCGGAGCCGAGGCGGCCGAGCGACCAGGTGAGCACGTCGCGGACGAAGAAGTCCGGCTCCTCCCACAGGTGCGCGGCGAGGGGCTCGGCGGTGGCGGGCTCGGCGAGCTCGCCCAGGGTCATCGCCGCGCGGAGGCGGACGTCGCGGTCGGGGTCGGAGAGCTCGGCGAGCAGGGCGGAGGAGTCGCGGGAGGACATGGGAGGGGACTGTAGCAGCGGCGCTCGGGAGCGGATCCAGCGGGGGCCGGAACGCCCGCGAGGAGCCGCAGGAGCGGGGCCTGCCGGATCGCCGGGACCCGGAGCCGAGCGCTCAGTCCTGCAGCGCCGGGACGCTCCTCGGCCGGACGATCAGCCAGAGCGCCAGGATCGACACGGTCGCCGTCGCCATCATCACCACGGCCATCGGCACGGCCGAGCCGGCGCCGAAGACCCCCGAGATCGGCGACAGCAGTCCGGCGGTGCCGAAGTTGACCGCTCCGAGCAGCGACGCGGCCGTCCCCGCCTCCCGGCCGTGGTTGACCAGGCCGAGGACCTGCACGCACGGGAAGCTGAAGCCGCAGGACGCGATGAAGAACCACAGCGGGACGAGCGTGCCCCAGAGCCCCAGCCCGAGCACGTCGAAGAGGGCGATCAGGCCGGCGGAGGTGAACAGCGTCAGCGTCGTGATCGCGAGGATCCACTGCGGCCCGATCCTCCGGCTGAGGTAGGAGGACGCCTGCACGCCGAGGACGACGCCGAGCGAGTTCACGGCGAAGAGCAGCCCGTACTGCTGCGCGTCGAATCCGTAGAGGCCCTGGAACAGGAACGAGGAGCTGGAGAGGTAGGTGAACAGGCCGGCGAAGGTCATGCCCCCGATCACCGCCACTCCGAGGAACACGCGGTCGCTGAGGACGGCCCGGTAGCGCCGCACGAGCGAGCGGTGCTCGCGCTCGTGTCGGGCGGCGCGGGGCCGGGTCTCGACGACGAGCAGGCCGACGGCCGCGACGACCAGCACGCCGTAGGCGGCGAGGAAGACGAAGATCCCGCGCCAGTCCATGATCAGCAGCAGCTGCGAGCCGATGACCGGCGCGAGCACGGGCGCGAGGCCCGACACCAGGGCGAGCCGGGACAGCATCCGCACCAGCGGGCGTCCGCCGAAGAGGTCGCGGACCATCGCCATCGCGACCACGCCGCCCGCCGCCGCGCCGGCTCCCATCAGGAAGCGGAAGACGCCGAGGCTGACGATCTCGGGGGCGAGCGCCGCGCCGACGCAGGCCAGCACGTGCAGCGAGGTGGCCAGGAGGATCGGCAGGCGCCGGCCGACCGCGTCGCTCCAGGGGCCCACGACCAGCTGGCCGAGCGCGAAGCCGAGGGTCGTGCCGGTGAGGGTCAGCTGGACCGCCGCCTCCGACACGTTCAGCTCGCTCTGCAGCGCGGGGAACGCCGGCAGGTAGAGGTCGATCGTGAACGGCCCGAGGGCGGTCAGCGAGCCGAGGACGATCACGTAGACGAGGCGCTGGCGAGCCGTCAGGGCGTCGCCCGGGTGGCGGTGCACGGGGAGGGAGCCGGTCGGAGTCGAGGCGGGAGTGGCCACGGAGTGCCTTCCTGCGCAGGGCGCAGCGGGGTGGGA
>NZ_PSTN01000047.1:0-8837 GCF_002930955.1 Rathayibacter sp. AY1A4
CCCTCCGCGCCGTGATCGCCGAGACCCGCGAGCGCGCGCCCCGCCGGCCCGCGCGGTCGAGGGCGTGGTGGCTGGCGGCGCCCGTCCTCCTCGTCCCGGGTCTCGTGCTGGCGACCAGCGCCGGCACCGACGTCCGCTCGGTCCCCGACTTCACGATCCCGATTACCTACACCACCGACTCGGGCGCAGCGGTGTCGTGCTCGATCGACTACTTCAACGGCGAGATCGACTACCGCGAGGTCACCACCTCCGCGACCGACTACCTGCGCGCGCAGGACTGGAGCGGCATCGGCCAGCGGATCCACGACGACGCGGTCGCCTACACGACCGACCCCGCCTGGCTGGCCTCGGACATGAACAGCGACGGCCCCGGCCTCTCGGAGGAGACGATCCGCTGGCGCGCCTGGATCACCGCGGCGGACGACCACATCCTCGACACGATCCCCGAGGGCGTGATCGTCGAGGGCGACGGCGGCCTGGGCGGCAGCACCGACTGCACGGGAGAGCTGTGATGAGCGCCGGCGAGGCGGCGCCTGCGATGGCGCGCAGCGCCGTCCGCTCCCCCGCGCGCGACCGGGAGGCCGAGATCACGGCCCTGGTCGAGCGGGAGGCGCCGGACCTGCTCCGCTACTTCGCGCGGCGGACGGCGAGCCCCGAGGACGCCGCGGACCTCCTCAGCGACACCCTCCTGATCCTGTGGCGGAAGGAGCGGTCGATCCCCGAGGACGAGACGCGCGCGCGGATGTGGGCGTTCGGCGTCGCCCGGCGGGTGCTCTCGGGCCAGCGCCGCACCGCGACCCGGAGGAGCGCGCTGGTCGAGCGGCTGGCGGAGGAGCTCCGCATCACCCCACCCGCACCCGCCGACGACGCGGCCGAGGACGTCCGCGCCGCGATCGAGCAGCTGAAGCCCGTCGACCAGG
Source organism: Rathayibacter sp. AY1A4 (assembly GCF_002930955.1). Taxonomy (NCBI): domain Bacteria; kingdom Bacillati; phylum Actinomycetota; class Actinomycetes; order Micrococcales; family Microbacteriaceae; genus Rathayibacter; species Rathayibacter sp. AY1A4. The sequence goes on from NZ_PSTN01000047.1 coordinate 921, forward strand.
AGATCATCACCCTCGTCTACTGGGACGGCTTCTCCCTCGCCGAGGCGGCCGAGATCCTGTCCCTCCGCGCCGCGACCGTGCGGAGCCGGCACGCGCGGGCGCGGGCGACGCTGCGGGACGCGCTGGGGGCGGCGATGTGAGGAGGGGTGCGGGGCGGGCGTGCCGGCAGCACCATCCGGAACACGTGGGGCCAGGCCGGCACAACGCCCCCGCAACGAACGACGTCCGGCCCCGCCCCACAGGCACCTAGTCGAGGAAGTACGCGTTCACCTTCTCGTCGGTGTCCAGGATCTCCTCCGAGGGCACGCCGACTCGGGCCGCGAGATCGATCGCCCCGAGAAGTGCGACCTCGATGTCGGGAGAGAACGCCCGGTCGAGGATGTCGATGAAGTGCAGCATGCTCGTCTCGAGCTTCGCCAGGAGATCGGCGTAGTCGGCGGCCAGCTGTTGATCGAGTGAGCGCTGGTCCTCGAGATATCCGGCGATGAGCGCTTCTTCCCGGGCGGAGAGCGAGGACGACGCGACGCTGAACATGACGGAGCCGACGGTGTTGCCGATGACGGCGCCGAGGACGGGGACCGGGATGAGCACCTGCCCGACGACCGAGGACAGCGCGCTGATGCCGGCCTGGAGGCAGAGGATCTCGGAGTTCTCGATGAACTCGATCTCGGAGATGTCGCCCGCTCGCAGCCTGCTCGCCTGGCCCGCGATCCCCAGCGCGGCGGTCGTGACCGTGTTTGCCGTGGCGGCCGACGTCGCAGTGAGATTGGTGAGTGAGTAGATCGTGAGACCGCGGACACCGCCCTTCACCGCGCCGAGACCGGAGACGTTCGCGATGTCCTTCCAGTCGTCGGTCGAGAACTCCTTGAGCTTCGTGCCTTCGCGGCGCTTGTCGAGGACCGCGGAGACGAACGCGGTCCCACCTTCGATCCCGGCGGCGACGACGGTGGCCTGAGCGCCCTGGCGCACCGTCGCCCGGTTCTCCCGAACGGCAGCCGCGCGGGCGGCCTCGTCGGTCGCCGTGATCCTTCTCTCCTCCGCCGCGAACGTGTCGGTGTACGCACCGAGCTGCACGTCCCGGTACTCCAGCCGGGAGGGCTCGAGTGCCGCGATGTCGATCGTCTCACTCGAGAAGAACGCCTTCACCCGGTTCCAGTCGCGGAGGGACGGGCCGTCCCCGCTGCGGGAGAGGACCTTCGCCGCATCCTCGGCGGACATCGCATGCAGCTTCTGGATGACCTCGAAGTGGTCGCTCGGGATCTGGTACCTGCCGCCGTTCCTCACGAAGTCCGGGTACCTCTCGAGGTGCTCCGTGATCGCGCCGAGGCCGAACCGCCCGCCGGCGGCGGAGAACTTCTGCTGGATCAGCAGGCCGTTCCGCATCAGATCGACGGGGCCGTTGTCGTTCACCCAGGCGTTGCCGCCGGTCTCCCCGAGCACAGCGGCACGGGCGTTGCCGATACCGACCTCGGCGACCTCGGCGATGAATCCGTGCGCGCCCTTCACTCCACCGCGGTTCGACGAGACCACGTCGCCTATGTGCAGGAGGGCCGTATCCAGATGGTCGAGAGCCGTCGAGAGGTTCTGGTCCTGCCTGCTCAGGGCGCCCATGAGGCGATCGACGCGCACCTGGTTCAGGTAGCCCACCCAGGCGGCGACGGCCTGCTCGTGAGTGCTTCTGGCGACGTCGGCGAGATCAGGCATCGTCGGCGGCCTGCTCCACACGGGCGCTCAGCAGTGCCGCACTCGCTTTCGCGACGTTCACGAGCGCGCCGAGCTGCGATTGCTGGGCGGGAGCCAGGGTCGCGAAGTCCGCCCCGAAGAGCGGCAGCGCCTCGCCGTAGACCTTCAGAAGCAGCTCTCGGGTAGAGGCGGTGCGCTGGAGGAGGTCGTCGATCTGCGCGTCCATCGCCTGCACCTGCGCGATGTTCCGCATCACGGCGGTGAGCATCTCGTGCTTCGTCTCGCGGTTCTCGAACTTCTTCTTCGTGAACAGGACGACCGAGGTGAGGACGGCGGCGCCTGCGAGGCTCCAGCCGACCGGGCCGGCCAGCGCGAGCAGCGCTCCTCCCGCGACGGTCCCTCCGCCACCGGCAGCGATGGCCCCGCCGCCGAGCCATGCCAGGGCGGCCTGGCTCGCAGCGGCACCGGACAGGGTCGAGATCGCGGTCCCGGTCGACGCGGTGCCGAACGTGGTGGCGACCCACATGGCGGCGGTCGGCGCGACGCTCGCGATCGCCGCGCCGGCGGTGACACCGGCGCCCGCTCCCGCCGCGGACTTCCGTGCAGCGACGAGATCCGCGCGGGCGATCTCCTCGGCGTCCAGGAACCGGGCTCTGTCGAGCTCGATCTGCTCGAAGTCCCTGCTGAAGGACTTGGGCGTGTTGGCGATGCTGTTCACCACGAGCTCGACGAGAGCGATCAGGTCGGTGGAGCGCTCGCGTTGCCGGAGGAGGGAGAGCCCGTCGTCGCTCATCGCCGTGAAGGCGCGGTTGTATTCGGCCGTGACCTCCTCGTACGACTGGAGGCTCCGCGGGCCGAACTTCTCGGCGGCTGCTTCGCGGAGATCGCCGGCCTGCTCCATCACCTGCGTCGTAGCGCTCCGCGCACGCTTGCTCAGATCGCCGGCAGCTCGTGCGACTCTCTCCTTCGCCGTGGCCAACTCCGGTCGCTCGACCATCACCCGCACCTGTTCCCCGTAGACGCCTTTTCCCGGCTCGACACTATCCAGCCGCGTATCGAGAAGTGGTCGGGAATACCGCTGCCGACGCTTCTCGGACACTCCTGCCGGATGAGTTGCTCCCGCCACTGCTCCTCCGGGTCGCGGCCCTCCGCACCCCTCCACCCGGCACCCCCGCCTGAGTAGCATCCCCCGAATGAGCAGGCTCGTCGTCTCCGTCCTCACCTCGCTCGACGGCCGCTTCGAGGGGCCCGGGCACGACCTCTCGGCGCTGCCGTTCGAGGACGCGTTCAACGACCACAACCTCGAGCTGCTGCGCCGCGCGGGCACGCTCGTCTACGGCGGCCGCTGGTTCCGCGACAACTGGGACAGCTGGAGCGCCGTCGCCGCGGACGGGACGGCGGGCGAGCGGGAGCACGAGACCGCGCGGCTGGTCACGTCGCTCGACGCGCTGGTGATCAGCGACTCCCTGGCTCCCGATCCGGAGGCGCCGTGGGCCGCCACCACCCGGATCGTGCCGCGGAAGCAGGGTCCGGCCGAGATCGGACGGCTCAAGCAGGGTGACGGGGGCGACCTGCTGATGTTCGGCAGCGGCACCACCTGGAATCCGCTCCTCGAGCAGGGCCTGGTGGACGGGCTGATCGTCCTCGTCGGCGCAGGCCTCGCGGGCGGCGGGACGCCGCTCTACTCCGGGGCGCCGCAGCACGGCCTGCGCCTCCTCGACGCGACGGTTCTGCCGGGCTCGGAGCTGGTGCGGCTCCGCTACGACGCGAGCGGGGCCGGCGGGCGGCCGCACAACCTCCGCTGAGACAGGGCGGCCTCCCTCAGGAGCCCGCGGCCCCTCCTCTCAGCCGACGTCGTGCGCGCCCGAGGCCGGGGCAGCTGCCGCGAGCGAGCCCCCAGCGGACTCCTCCGGCCGGCGGAGTGCCCGAGCGCACAGCCGGACCCCCAGAAGCGCAGTCGCCGCGCCTCCCGCCAGCATCCCGGCCCCCACCACCGTCCACGTCGTCAGGCTGGAGCTCGGCGCGCCGAGCAGACCGTAGAAGAGCCCGACCCCGCTGCCGACCAGAGCGGCCGCGACCAGCGGGATCGCCAACGCCGATCCCTTCTCCGACCGCGTCCACGCCGAGCTGCAGAGAACGGCGACGGCGCCGATCAGCCAGCCGACGCCGGGGATCAGCAGCCAGCCGAAGGCGAAGACCAGGGAGGCCACGACCGCGAACCACCGACGGTGGAGGACCGTCCGCTCGTCACCGCGATGGACTCCGGCCTCGACTCCGCTCGTCATGCATCGGAGCCTACGGAGACGGCCCGGACCGCGGCACGAAGTGGCGCGGGATCGGCCGGACGGCGCCACACCCGCCTCCGCTCGGTCCTGAGGAGCCGGTCCTGCCGAGCCGGTCCTCGAGCGCTGGCACCCGGCCCACCTGAACGCCCCGCCCTCCGCTCACCCCGCGACGGTCAGCGACACCTCGACCGCCACGTCCTCCGGCCCCTCCCCCAGCACCGTCTGCCGCACCTCGACCCCGTCGAGCCGGAGGCCGCGGTCTCCGGCGGCGTCGAAGAGCGCGACGATCGCCGGATGCAGGGTCCCCTCGGGCAGTTCCTCCCCGTCGCGGGGGCGCCAGGTGGCGACCAGCTCGGTGCGCGCCGGGAGGATCGCGGCGAGATCGGCGAGGTCGCCCTCCGCCTCCGCCGACGTCGGCCAGCAGCAGACGAGCTCCGCCGAACCCGGCTCGCCCGCCCGGAGCGCCGTCCAGAAACGTCCCGTCGGCCCGAGCCTTGCCGCGTGCACTCGGGTGGCGAGCGCGCCGAAGATCTCGTTCGCCTCGTCGTCGCCCGGCCCGTCGGCCTCGTCCAGGGCGATCGTGAGGACCTGGCCGACGTACGGCTGCGCCGGCATCGTCCGCTCGGCGACCTCGACCGGCACGGCGAGCGCCCGCAGCGTCACCTCGGCGGCCTCGAACGCCCGGTCCTCCTGCTCCCGCTCCGCGAGCACGCGCTCCCTGTGCGCCTGCAGCGCCTCCGCCGCGGTGCCGGCTCGAGTCGCCGCCGCGACCTCGGGCAGCGGCACCCCCGCGCTCCGGAGGGCGCTGATCACGACTCCGGCCCGGACCTGGGCGTCGGCGTACCGGCGGTACGACGACCGCTCGTCGACCTCCGCCGGGACCAGCACGCCCTTCTCGTCGTAGTGCCGGAGCGCCTTCACGCTCAGACCCGTGATGCCTGCGTACTCCCCGATGCCCAACACGCCTCCAGCATCCCGTCTCCCCCGGCGGGAGGGTCAACAGGCGGGAGGGGCAACGGGCGGCGAGGTCGACCAGCAGGAGGGTCGACCGGCGGGACGGGTCGACCCGCGGGACGGCTAGCAGCGGAGCCGGGCGGGAGGCGACGCGACCGGCGTCGGCGGACCCGACCCCGCATCACGCCACGCGCCGACGCCTCAGCCCGCCCGCCTCACCGCGAGCTCACCAGCCCTCGGGCCCCGCGCTCCCCGCCTCGTACTCGTCCAGCGGAGCGTCGCCCGCGGCCCAGGCGGAGAGCACCGGAGTGATGATGCGCCAGCACTGCTCGGCCACGTCGCCCGGGACCGAGAGCAGGGTGTCGCCCTGCAGGATCCCGGCGAGGACCTGCGCGTAGGGGTCGAGCGTGGCCGCGCCGGGCTGCGCCGTCAGGGTGGTGCGCTCGAGATCGGTCAGCTCGTCGGCGCTGTTCACGACCAGGTCGAGGCTGACGTCGCCGCCCTTGAGGCCGATCCGGAGGACCGTCCCGGCGTCGCCCTCGGCCGCCTGCAGGCCGCGCGGGGGCGTGGCGGCGCGGAAGTGGATCGCCACCTCTCGGCGCGGGTCGCCGATCGCCTTGCCGGAGCGGAGGACGAAGGGGACGCCCGCCCAGCGCGGGGTGTCGACCTGGAGCAGCAGCTGCGCGAGGGTCTCGGTGCCGGTCTCGGGGTCGACGTCGGGCTCGTCGACGTAGGAGGGGAAGAAGCGGCCGTCGACGCGGCCCTCGGTGTAGCGGGCGCGGCGGGCGGAGGAGGGGTCGTCGCGCCAGAGCCGCACGGCGCCGAGCACCTCGGCCATGCGCGCGTGGACCTCGTCGGGCGCGACCTCGTCGGGGCGCTCCATCGTGGTCAGCGCGAGCACCATCAGGAGGTGGCTCTGCAGCATGTCGCGCAGCGCGCCGGTCTTCTCGTAGAAGGCCGCGCGGCCCTCGATGCCGAGCGTCTCGTCGTAGACGATCTCGACCTTCTCGATCCACTCGGCGCTCCAGCTCGCCTCGAGCAGGCTGTTGCCGAAGCGCAGGCCCAGCATCCCCAGCACGGTCGCGTTGCCGAGGAAGTGGTCGATGCGCCAGAGGCGGCTCTCGGGGAGGACCTTCGCGAACGCCGCGTTGAGGGCGATCGCGTCGTCGAGGTCCTCGCCGAACGGCTTCTCGATGGCGACGACCAGCTCCTCGGGCAGGTCGAGCTCGGCGAGCGAGGCGGCGACCTTGTGCCCCATCGCCGGCGGCAGGGCGACGTAGAGCACCGGAGTCGACGGGCAGGCGTCGAGGAGGGCCTTCAGCTGCTCCGGGTCGGAGGCGTCGGTGGCGACGAAGCGCGCCCGTGACGCGAGCGCCTCGACCGTGTGCGCGGCGACTCCGGCCGCCTCGAGGCTGCGGCGGACGAGGCCCTGCCACTCCTCGTCGGTCTGGGGCGTGCGCGCCGCCCCGATCAGCGTGAGCTCGAGGTCGCGCGCGAGCTCGGCCACCCGGCCCAGGCCCGGCAGCAGCAGCCGCTCGGTGAGGTCGCCGCCCGCTCCGAGGATCGCGATGCTCCGCCGCTCGCTCCCCAGTGCCGCGGCCTCGGGGATTCCGATCTGCTCCGTCATGGTGTCTCCCTCGTAGCCGTCATGAGTCAGCGGCCACAGTACGCGCCGGGCCCTGGCGCGAGGCCGGGAGCCGGGAGGGGTTGAGGAAGCGGGCGCGGAGTGGCAGGGCCGCGCGGTCGGGAGCGAGAGAGCTGCACGACCTCCGCTGAGACGCGGCCCGCCGTGTCGGGGCGGGGAGCCCCTTCTCAGCCGACGTCGGGCCGCGACCCACGACGCCCGGCCCGCCGCAGCCGTCCCGCACAGCACGTCATCCCTCTCCGGTGCCGTCCGGCGGTACCCTGCCCGCATGCGCCTGCGCCAGGTCGTCCTCGACACGGAGGACGCCCGCGCCCTCTCCGCCTTCTACCTCGCCCTGCTCGGCGGCGAGTACCGCCCCGGCGACGAGCCGCCCGCGGACGGCTCGGACGACGAGGCGGAGTGGGTCGCGATCGTCACCGCCGACGGCGCGAAGCTCACGTTCCAGCGGGTGGCCGCCCTGCCGCGCGCGACCTGGCCGGAGGGGCCCGTCCCGCAGCAGCTGCACCTCGACTTCATGGTCGCGGACGCCGACGAGCTCGACCGGCAGAAGACCCGGGCGCTCACCCTCGGCGCCGAGCTGATCGAGGACAGGAGCGACGACCCGGAGGAGGCGCTCCACGTCCTCGCCGATCCGGCCGGCCACCCGTTCTGCGTCTTCGTCGCGCCCGACTACCCGGCGGAGTAGGGGCGCGCGGCTTCAGCGAGCCGCACGCGTCGGATCACATGCCGGTGATCGTGACCGTCGTCGTCGCGGCGATCACCGCGGCTCCCGTGACGCTCGCGGCGGTTCCCGCGAGGACGGCGGCGGCCGCCGGCCCTGCCCAGTGCTGCGCCGCGAGCGACCGGATCGCCTGCCGGTCCGGGATGCCGGGCCTCGGCGAGAGCGCTCCGGCCGCGTCGAGCAGGCCGATGAGCGCCGCGTCCGACGGCAGGGGCGCCGTCCGAGCCGCGAGGACCTCGGCGACCCGGATCCGCAGCCGCTCGTCCTCCGCCGGCTCCACGGCGGCGACCCGCTCGAGGAGGGCGGCATGCAGCTCCCTCCGAGTGAGGCGGGCGATCCACCAGGAGACGCTGCGCGGTGCTCGCTCCGCTGCGATCCACCCGAGTGCCCCGTCGAGCACGGCGTCCCCGAGCGCCGACCGCTCCGGCCCGAGGGCGACGGCTCCGGCGTCCACCTCGACGCGCCGCTGGAGGGAGAGCTCCGCGAGGACGGAGGCGGCCAGGACGGTGTCGAGGGCACCCGACGAAGCCGCGGGCCGCCCGTCGCTCCGCCGCAGCAGGAGGAGGAGAGCGACGGGCGGCCCGCGGCTTCGTCGGGTGCCCTCGACACCGTCCTGGCCGCCTCCGTCC
>NZ_PSTN01000048.1:0-8713 GCF_002930955.1 Rathayibacter sp. AY1A4
CAGCGGGGCCGGGACCGGCGGGGCCGCACCGGCCGGGGCCGGGCGGGGTGGGAGCGGTGCCCTCTGCGGGCGCATCGGTGGACGGAGCGTCGGTGGAGGTGGAGTGCAGCGGGGTGGCGCTGGAGGTCGGCGTGCTCGACGGCGTCGCGGCGAATGCGGCGGTCGAGCCGAGCGCGACGAGTCCGAGGGCGCCGACGGCGATGCCGATGGTCAGGGCGCGCTTCTTCGGACGGCGCGGCCCGAAGCTCGAGCCCTTCTCGGCGGGGGTGGTCGACTCGGTCATGGGTGTCTCCTCGTTCCGGCCCGGTACCGACCCCGTTCGGGATCGGTTGCGGCCGGTTCCATCTCAGATTCGAAGGCGAATCTGAAGCCGGACTTAAGAACAGACCCTCCACAGCAGACGCCGGGTGCGCCCCGATCCGCGGCCCCTAGGTTCGAGCACATGCCCTCCTCCGCCCGTGTGCTCCTCATCGAGGACGACGACGCCATCCGCTCCTCCGTCGAGACCGCGTTGCGCAGCGAGCGCTTCACGGTCCGCGGTCTCGTCTCCGGCGAGGACCTCTCCCGCGAGCTGAGCACCTTCGCTCCGGACCTGGTGATCCTCGACTGGATGCTCCCCGGCCCGAGCGGCATCGTGCTCGCCGAGCGGATCCGCCGCAGCAGCGACGCGGCGGTGATCATGCTCACCGCCCGCGACGCCGTCGACGACCGCCTCCGCGGCTTCGACGAGGGCGTCGACGACTACGTGGTGAAGCCGTTCGTGCTCGCCGAGCTCGTCAAGCGCGTGACCGCCGTGCTGCGCCGCCGCGGCCGCATCCCGTCCGTCGTCGAGATCGGAGACCTCGTCGTCGACCCGGAGTCGGGCCGCGCCCGCCGCGGCGGCGTCGCCCTCGACCTCACCGCGACCGAGTTCCGCCTCCTCGCCTTCCTCGCCGGGAACCGCGGCCGCACCCTCACCAAGACCCAGATCCTCACGCAGGTCTGGGGCTACGACCACGTCGACCCGAACCTCGTCGAGGTGCACCTCAGCTCCCTCCGCAAGAAGATGGAGGCGCACGGCGACCGGCTCGTGCACACCGTCCGCGGCCTCGGCTACCGGGTGGAGGCGTGAGCCGCTCCAAGCCGGGCGCCCTGCGGACCGGCTCCCTCCGCCTCCGCACCGTCCTGGCCGTGCTCGCGCTGCTGGCCGTTCTGCTCCTGGCCCTCTCGGCGACGGTGCAGGCGGTGCTCGGCGAGCGCCTCCGCGACCAGATCGAGGAGCGGCTGCAGGACCGCGCCTCCGCCGCCGCCGCGCTGGTCGGCACGATCGCCGACGACGCCCTCGCCTCCCGCCTCTCGGCGCAGGGCGTCTCGGTGCGGATCACGAGCCCCGAGGGCGAGGACGTCGTGGCCGGGCCGAGCCCGGAGCAGCTGCGCCTGGGCCCTGGAGCCGCCGACCAGCTCGGAGAGCCGCCGTCGCCGCCCGGCACGAGCTCCTCCTCCGGAGCCGTCCCGCCCCGAGCCGCGTCCGCCGCCGTCACCGTCGTCTCGAGCAGCGTCGCCGCCGACGACGAGCTGATCACCCTCGAGTCGACCCTCAGCGACGGCACCCGCCTCGAGCTCACCAGCGAGGCCGGATCGGTGGGCAGCACCCTCGCGCAGCTGAACGGGATCCTGCTCGCCGCGTCGGCCGTGTTCCTCCTGCTGGCCGCCCTCGCGCTGATCGTCGTGGTCCGCGCGACCCTCCGGCCCCTCGAGCGGATGACCGACGTGGCCCGCGACATCGCGCACGGCGACCGCGGGCGGCGGCTGCGCCCCTCCCGTCCGCGGACCGAGCTCGGCCGCACCGCGACCGCGTTCGACGAGATGCTCGACGACCTCGAGCAGGCCGAGCGCAGCGCCCTCGCCGCCGAGGCGACGGCCCTCGCGGCGGAGCAGCGGATGCGCGCGTTCGTCTCGGACGCCGCGCACGAGCTGCGGACGCCGGTCGCCGGCATCCAGGCCGCCGCCGACGCGCTCGTCCGCGCCGACGGCGGCGAGCAGGAGCGCGAGCGCCTCTCGGTGCACGTCGTGCGGGAGTCGCTGCGCGCGGGCCGCCTCATCCAGGACATGCTGCTGATGGCGCGGCTGGACGAGGGCCTGGCTCTGGAGTCGCGTCCGCTGGACCCCGCGGGCGTCGCCGAGGCCGCGATCGAGCGCCAGGAGCTGCGCCGCCCGGGCCTCGCGATCGAGCTGCACCGGCCCGCCGAGCCGCTCCTGGTCAGCGCCGACGCCGACCGGCTGGCCCAGGTGCTCGGCAACCTCCTCGAGAACGGCGCCCGCTTCGCCCGCTCGCGGATCGACGTCGCCGTCGAGGCGGCCGCCGACTCCGTCACGATCACCGTCGACGACGACGGCCCCGGCATCGCCGAGGCCGACCGCGAGCGCGTCTTCGATCGCCTCGTCCGCCTCGACGACGCCCGCAACCGCGCCGACGGCGGCTCGGGCCTCGGCCTGCCGATCGCGCGCGGGCTGGCCCGGGCCCTCGGCGGCGACCTCGTGGCGGAGGCGGGGCCCGTCGGCGCCCGCTTCCGGGTGACGCTGCCTCGCGCGGGGTGACGCCGTCCCGCTCCCCCTAGGCTCGACGGGCGCGCGGGCCCCGCTCCGCCGGGACGGCAGGAGTGGCTCCATGGACAGGGACGACGCGGAGCAGCGTGTCCGGCAGGCCCGCGACGAGGCCCCGAGGTTCGGGAGCGGTCCCCTGCTCGCCACCTTCACCGTCCGGCACCGCCGCGGACTCGACGTCGCCTTCGTGCTCGACGGCGCCGACGGCGACTTCCAGATCGGCATGGGCGCCGCGTCCGACGACTTCCGGAGCGTCCTCACCGTCGGCGTCGACCGCGAGGACGGCCGCATCCGCGGCGTCTCCAGCTGGACCGTCGACGGCCGCGAGAGCCGCGTGCCCGTGCGGATCCTGCACCGCTCCGCCACCGTGATCATCGTGGAGGCCGCTCCCCTCCCCCTCGACCGGCGCCCGTCCTCGCTCAAGTGCTGGTCCTTCCTCCGCCGGGCCTCCGCCGACCACCACTCCGACGTGCTCGGCTTCGTGTCCCCCGAACTGGCCGACCTCCCCCCGGTCCGGCTCCTCCCCGATCCGCGGGAGCGGCGCGGGCGCTGAGCCGGCCTCGCGCGCGAGGGGACGGATCCCCGCCCGACCCGCAGGCGCCGGTGCGATCATGCGCTGACGTGATCCCGCCCGGAGGTCCGCCCGACCCGGAGGAGCGCTCGTGACGCAGGAGGTGCAGTCGACCCGGCTGCGGTCGCTCGGGAGCGAGGCGTTCTTCGGAGCGACGGTGGTCGTGGCGGCGGCGTGGTCGGGCGCCCGGGCGTTCCAGCTCTACGGAGGGTGGGGCGTGGTGCTCGCGGTGGCCGCGGTGATCGTCGCGGGGCTCGGCTTCGGGATCCGACGGCGCGTCGAGGAGCGGTGGTCCCGACCGATCCTCGAGAGGCTGCGGGCCGAGCATCCGGACGGCGGCGTCACCGCGGTGCTGAACACTCCGGAGACGCTGGCCTCGCTGCGGACGCTCGCGGTCGCCGGAGCCGCGGTCGACCTCCCGGCGCTGCGCTCGGCGAAGCCGGACCCCGTGCTGCTGGCCGTCATCACCGCGAGGGCGCTCTCGCTGTTCCGCGCCGACGCGGACCTCTCGCCGATCGCGTTCCTGCCCCTCGCCGCCGGGGACGCCCCCGAGTCGGTGACGGGCTACCACCACGGTCACGCGCTCGCGGCTCCCGTTCTCACGGTCCGGCAGCAGGGGACGGAGCAGCGGCTCGCCCTCTTCCCCGCCGACGGCGCGCGGACGATCACCGGTGTCCTCGGCTGCTGAGCGAGGCCCGCTGCGCATCGCCGGGAGTCTCCGCCCCGCGGCGGATCCGGCAGCGCCGCGCCGCGCGTAGCGTCGGGCGATGGACATGTCACTGCTCGGCACCAGCGTGGTCGCCGCCCTGTGCGGGGCCGCGTATCTCGGAGTCGCGATCCTCGCGGTCGCGCAGGTCCTCCGCTCCGGCCTCGATCCCCTGCGGAAGGGCCTGTGGACGATCGCCGTCGTGGTGGCGCCCTTCCTGGGGTCGATGGCGTGGTTCCTCGTCGGGCGGCCCGGAGCGCGAGCCTGAGACGCGGCTCAGCCCGCACCCATGCCTACGATCACCGATCGCGCAAGCACCTGCTCGCGGGGCGCCCGCACGTCAGCATGAGCGGGATGGACACGATCGAGGAGGCGGGCGCCTGGGCGCGCGCTCTGGTGCGCCGCGAGTTCGGCGTCGGCCTCGTCGACCTGGAGCCCGTCGTCGGCGGACTCGACCACGGAGCGCGCGTCTGGTGCGCGGCTGACGGCTCCGGGGCGCTGTGGAGCGTCAAGGCGTCGGCCCGCGACGGGCGCTTCGGCCTCGCGCTCTCGGCGTCGCTGGGAGAGGCGGGGGTGCCGGGCGTCGCGGCGCCGCACCGCGCCTCCGACGGGCGCCCCTGGGCGGAGGACCAGGGGCTGCGGGTCTCGGTCGCGCCGTGGATCCTCGGCGAGGACGCGGTCGACTCCGGCGAGGACGCCCTCGACTGGGAGGGGTTCGGCGCGGTCCTGCGCTCCGTGCACGACGCCGAGCCGCCGACCCTCGCGCCTCCCGTGCGGCGGGGAATCCGCCGCGTCCGCCGTCCGCTCGCCGACCTCCTCGCCGAGACCGACGAGAGGATCGACGCGCAGCCGGAGTTCCGCCCCCGCCTCACCGCGCTCTGGCGCGGGAACCGCTCCCGCCTCGACGCCCTCGCCGGCGCTGAGCGACGGCTGAAGCGCGCCCGCACGCCCACCTCCCGCGTGCCCCTCCACGGCGACCCGCATCCCGGCAACGTCGTCATCGACGAGAGCGGCCGCCCCTGGCTGATCGACTTCGACGAGGCCACCGTCGCCCCGCGGGAGGCCGACCTGCTCCTGATCGAGCTGGGAGTCATCTACTCGCGGCCGATCAGCGACGTGCAGCGCTCGGCGTTCCGCGCGGGCTACGGCGAGGCCCTGATCGACGACGAGCGGATCGTCCGCTTCGGCTGCGTCCGCGCGGTCGAGGACGTGGCCGCCACTGTCGCGCTGGCCCTCGCCGACCCGGAGCCGGAGGAGCGCGAGGCCGCCTCCGTGCCCGCCTCCCGCCTCGGCCGCGCCGCCTCGGCGCTGCCCGTCCCCACTCCGCTCGACCTGCTCGTCGGCCAGCTCGGCCCGCACGGCCTCGTCTCGCTCGTCGAGACCGCCCTCCGCCGCCCCGCCTGACGCGGCCCTCCGACCCCGCCCCCGTCCGACCCTTCACAGCAGGAGACCACCCATGCGCAGACGATTCATCCCTCTCGCCGCCGTCCTGGCGTCGACCGCCGCCCTCACCGGCTGCAGCGGCTTCGGAGGAGGAGGCGGCGGTTCGGCCGACGCCGACTCGATCACCTTCACCACCTGGGCCAGCGAGTCCGAGCAGGCGGCCTTCGAGTCGCTGATCACCGACTTCGAGGCCGAGCACGAGGGGGCGAGCGTCGAGCTCAACGTCGTCCCCTACGACCAGATGTTCAGCAACATCGACGCGCAGCTGTCGTCGGGCGAGGCCCCCGACGTGTTCCGCGTCGACTACGGCAACCTCGGCGTCTACTCCAGCCAGGAGCAGCTGCTCGACCTGACCGACCGGATCGACGACTTCGACTCCTTCACGCCCGCGTTCCAGGAGGCCGTCTCGTTCGAGGGGAAGCCCTACGGCGTCCCGCACCAGACCGACGTGTCGGCGCTGCTGGTGAACACGCAGCTGCTCGCGGCGGCCGGCATCACCGACGTGCCGACCACCGCCGACGAGGCGTGGACCTGGGAGGAGTTCGCCGACGCCTCCGCGAAGCTGCGCGCGAGCCTGCCCGCCGAGCAGTACCCGTTCGTCTACAACTGGCAGCTCGGCGGCACGCCCCGCTGGCTGAGCTGGCTGTTCGAGGCCGACGGCACGCTGCTGGAGGAGGACGGCACGACTCCGGCGATCGACTCCGCCGCCGGCGCGAAGGCGCTGGACTTCACGAAGAGCTTCTTCGACAACGACTGGGTCCCGCCGACCAGCTCGGTGAAGTCCGCCACCTACGCCGACTCCTTCTTCACAGAGCAGACCGCGGCGATGGCGTTCGCCGGGTCCTTCCTGGTGCCGGACATCGACGACCTCGCCGACTTCGAGTGGACCGCCACGCCGATGCCCGTCGACGAGCGCGGCGCGACCGACCTCGGCGGCAACGCCCTCGTCGCCACGGCCGACACCGACAACCCCGAGCTCGCGACCGAGTTCCTCTCGTTCATGACGCAGGCCGACACCATGGCCGAGTTCTGCGCGGCGACGAACGAGCTGCCCACCCGGTCCGACATCGACCCCGCGTCGATCGAGTTCGCGGTGCGCCCGGACGTGATGCCCGTCTTCGTCGAGCAGGCCGCGACGATCACCCCGCGCGACGTGCAGCAGCTCACCTCGCCGTTCCTCGCGAAGATCTCCGTCGCGATGCAGGACCAGCTCGAGGAGGCGTTCGTCGGCGGACGCAGCACCGAGGAGACCCTCTCCGGCCTCGACGCGGCCATCCAGCAGGCGACCAGCTGATGACCGCCACCACCCTCCGCGGCCGGGCGGGCTCCTCCGCCCGGCCGCGGTCGGCCCGCAGGCGCGAGGCCCTCGCCGGCTTCGGCTTCGTCGGCCCGAACCTGCTCCTGATGGCGCTGTTCCTGTTCGTGCCGATCCTCTGGGCGATCCAGCTCTCGTTCCAGGAGTCGCGCGGCTTCGGCACGCCCGAGTGGGTCGGCTTCGCGAACTACCTGCGGATGGGCGCCGACCCGGTGTTCTGGCAGAGCCTGGGCAACACGCTCCTCTTCACCGCGGTCACCGTGCCGCTCGAGCTCGCCGGCGGCCTCGGCCTGGCCGTGCTGCTCAACTCCGTCCTGCCCGCGCGCGGGATCTTCCGCACGGTGATCGTGCTGCCCCTGGTGATCTCGGGCGTCGCCTCCGGGATGATCGCGGTCACGATCTTCAGCGAGTCCTCGGGCATCGTGAACAAGGTGCTGAGCTCGCTGGGCGCCTCGCCGGTCGCCTGGCAGTCGGACGGCTCCGCGGCGATGATCTCGGTGATGCTGACCGCGGTGTGGCTGCGGATCGGCTTCAACATGGTGATCTACCTGGCGGGCCTGCAGAGCGTCTCGCCCGAGCTCTACGAGGCCGCCCGGATCGACGGAGCGACGCGCTGGCAGCAGTTCCGCGCACTGACGGTGCCGCTGGTCGGCCCGTCCACCTTCTTCCTGCTGATCATGAACGTGATCGCCTCGTTCCAGGTCTTCGACATCGTCTTCGTGATGACGGGCGGCGGCCCCGGCTTCTCCACGTCGGTGCTCGGCACCTACGCGTACCGCAACGGCTTCCAGGTCCGCGAGCAGGGCTACGGCGCCGCGCTCGGCGTCGTCATCCTGCTGGTCTCCCTCGCCTTCACCTACCTGCAGTGGCGCACGAGCCGCACGCGCGATCTCGTCGACTAGGAGCCCTCATGTCGTCCTCCACCGTCACCACGCCCGCCGCGGTCGCCGCGGCCACCGCCCGCGAGACCCCGCGCCGGCGCCCCTCCCGCCGCGACGGCTCCCGCTCCGGACTCGTCGTCCGCCTCGTCATCGCGATCGTCGCCTCGGCGATCGTGTTCTTCCCGCTGTACTGGATGCTCGTCATCGCCTTCTCGCCGCGCGGCGACGTGTTCGCGCCCGGCCCGCCCCGCTTCTGGCCGAGCGAGATCTCGTTCGAGAACTTCGCGACGGTGTTCGCGCGCTTCCCCGTGGGCGAGTGGTTCGTCAACTCGGTCGTGATCGGGGTGTTCGTCACGGTGTTCACCGTCGTGGTGAACCTGCTGGCCGGCTGGGGCTTCGCGCGGCTGCGCTTCCCCGGGCGGAACCTGCTGTTCCTGCTCGCACTGGCCACGATGATGATCCCGGTGCAGGCGATCATGGTCGCGCAGTTCAAGCTCGTGACCGGACTGCAGATCTACGGCACCTACTGGTCGGTGATCCTGCCCGGAGCAGCGGCGGCCTTCGGGATCTTCCTCGCCCGGCAGTTCTTCCTCTCCATCCCGGAGGAGCTGATCGAGGCGGCGCGGATCGACGGCGCCGGCCACCTGCGGGTGTTCCTGCAGATCGTGCTGCCGCTCTCGAAGCCGCTGATCGCCGTCCTGATCCTGCTGACTCTGCTCGGCAGCTGGAACGACTTCGCCTGGCCGCTGATCGCCCTGAAGGACAACGAGCTGTTCACGCTGCCGATCGGCCTGCTCTACCTCAAGGGCCAGTCGACGCCGGACTACAGCGCGAGCATGGCGCTGGCGCTGGTGTCGGTGCTGCCGATGGTGCTGCTGTTCCTGTGCTTCCAGCGCTACTTCGTGCAGGGGTTCGCGCGCAGCGGCATCCGCTGAGGGCGGGCAGAGGCACGGGCGGAGGCACGGGTGGCGTGGAGCGGTCGCCGCGGCGGGACGCTCCTGACCGGACGGGGCCGGAGCGGACGTGGACGGAGAGGACAGAGCAGGGCCGGAGAGGACGGGGCAGGAGAGGACGGGGCAGGAGAGTGCCGACGGACGCGGCGGGCGGCGGGCGGCGGGCGGCGGGCGGCGGAGAACGTGAACCACGTGGAGGTCGTCCGGTCGTGATCTCTCGAGTTCGACGGCTCTCCTGCGCGGCGGGGGCGTCCGCCAGCC
>NZ_PSTN01000049.1:0-8649 GCF_002930955.1 Rathayibacter sp. AY1A4
GGCGGGATCTCGAGACGCCCTCCGGGCTGCTCCATCAGCATGCGCGGCGGAAGGGTCTATCCGCCCGCGCGGCGCGCTCCCGAGCCCGGCCCGCCCGCGTGTGCCCGAAGACGCCGGACCTCCCCGTCGGCGAGCCCTTCGCGAGCCGGTGCGCGCCTCCTCCCGCCTCCGCCGTCGAGGCCCGGCTCCGGGCGCTCCTCGCCGAGCGGCTCGTCTTCGATCCGGCGCACACGGCGGTGCGTCTCGCGCGGCCGTTCTTCGAGCACTGCGAGGCGTGGCCCGACCTGGTGCTCGGCGAGCTGCGCGTCGCGATCGAGTACGACTCCACCGGCCGTCACGGACTCGAGCACGTCGGGCACCGCGAGGAGGCCGACCGGCGGAAGGACCGCGCGCTCCGCTCCGCCGGATGGGAGGTGGTGCGCATCCGCACGGGGAAGCTGCTGCCGCTCGGCCCCCACGACCTGGTCGCCACGGGAGTCACGGCCGCGCTGGCGGACCGTCTGGTCGACCGGCTCCGCGATGTCCGCGGTCCGCTGCTCGTCGACGCCTGGGGGCGCTGAGCGCGTCGCGCGGCGGCTGCGGGACGGTCCTCCGGGACCCGCCCCCGTCGCTCCCTCCCCGTCGCTCCCTCCCCGTCGCTCCGTGCAGGTGTCCGGCTCGGCGGAACGGGACCCGCGGACGCAGTGCCGGCGAGCGGGAACCGTCGCGTGGGAACCGGCGAGTCGGAGCGGTCGAGTCGCAGCCGCCCGCTCGCAGCCGACGCGTCAGAGCCGCAGGGCCAGCGCCTCGCTGCGCCAGCGGCGGTGCAGGGCCCAGGGGTCGGGCTCCCCGGCGCGCACGGTCTCGATGTGGGCGTCGAGCACGGGGCTGCGCGCGAACCACTCGGTGCGCTCCAGGCGCTCGTCGGCGAACTGGGCGTGCCGATGCTGCTCGAGTGCTCGCCCGCCGCGCTCGAACGCGAGGAGCTCCTCGTGCCGGAGCCGGTGGAGGCGCTGCCGGGGATTGCCGCTGGTGCCGATCTTGATCCGCTCGCCGAAGCGGATGTAGTAGACGACGTCGACCCGGGGCGGCGGGAGCTCGCCGTCGGGAGCATCGCCGAGCCGCCACTCGCAGGCGGCGCAGAGCCAGGCGGAGGGGAGCCGGACGCCCAGGCGGGACCCGCACGCCGCGCACGGCGAGGGCAGGGCGTCGATCACGCCGTCCTCGCGGGCGACCCAGTCGTGCGCGAGCCCGAGGTGCGCCGCGCAGAGCGCGAGGGGGGCGCCCGTCTCGGCCGAGGACGCGCACCCTCCGATCGCGCACGCTGACATGCCGCCGACGCTAGGTGCGACCCCCGACATCGCGCCGCCGTCGACCGCGCCGCCGCGAGCACGCAGGAGTCGGAGTGCTCGCTCTCGAGGACGGCGGCACCCGCGCGCTCGCTGCCCGGCGGATCAGCTCAGGCGGTCGACCAGCGACGAGGCGAGGCCCGTGTAGCCGCCCGGCGTCAGCGCCAGCAGGCGCTCCTTCGCCGCGTCGCCGATGTCGAGACCCTGCACGAAGACGGCGAGGTCGTCGGCACCGAGGCGCTTGCCGCGGGTCAGGTCCTTCAGCAGCGCGTACGGGTCGGTGATCGAGGAGCGGCCGGCCGCCACCTCTGCGCGGATCACCGTCTGGATCGCCTCGGCCAGCACCTCCCAGTTGCCGTCGA
Organism: Rathayibacter sp. AY1A4; assembly: GCF_002930955.1. Lineage (NCBI taxonomy): Bacteria > Bacillati > Actinomycetota > Actinomycetes > Micrococcales > Microbacteriaceae > Rathayibacter > Rathayibacter sp. AY1A4. The sequence continues at coordinate 1,691 of NZ_PSTN01000049.1, forward strand.
GGTCGGCGGCGAGGGCGGTCGGGTCGAGGTCGATCTCGAGCAGGCCGCGGGCGATGTTGTCGAGGGCGAGGAGGGAGTGGCCGAACGCGACGCCGATGTTGCGCTGCGTGGTCGAGTCGGTGAGGTCGCGCTGGAGGCGCGAGGTGACCAGGGTCTGCGCGAGCGAGTCGAGCAGGGCGCTGGAGAGCTCGAGGTTCGCCTCGGCGTTCTCGAAGCGGATCGGGTTGATCTTGTGCGGCATCGTGGACGAGCCGGTCGCCCCGGCCTGGGGGATCTGCCGGAAGTAGCCGAGCGAGATGTAGGTCCAGACATCGGTGCAGACGTTGTGCAGGATGCGGTTCGCGTGCGCGGCCCTGCCGTAGAGCTCGGCCTGCCAGTCGTGCGACTCGATCTGGGTGGTCAGCGGGTTGAAGACGAGGCCGAGGGAGGTGACGAACTCCTCCGCGAGGGCGGGCCAGTCGGTGCCGGGGTCGGCGGCGAGGTGCGCGGCGAACGTGCCCGTCGCTCCGCTGAACTTGCCCAGGTACTCCGTCGCCTCGATCTGCGCGACGACCCGCTCGAGCCGGTACGCGTAGACGGCGAACTCCTTGCCCATCGTGGTCGGGGTCGCGGGCTGGCCGTGGGTGCGGCTGAGCATCGACTCGTCGCGGTAGCGGACGGCCAGCTCCCGGAGCGACGCGACGACCGAGCGCAGCTTCGGCAGCCAGATCTCGCCGACGGCCTGGCGGACCACGATCGCGTAGGAGAGGTTGTTGATGTCCTCGCTGGTGGCGGCGAAGTGGGTGAGCTCGGCGATGCGCTGCAGGCCCAGCTCCTCGAGCCACTGGCGGACGAGGTACTCCACGGCCTTCACGTCGTGGCGGGTGCGGGCCTCGAGGGTCGCCAGCTCGTCGATCTCGGGCTGGCCGAAGTCGCGGGCGCGGCGGCGCAGCTCCTCGGCGGTCGCCGCGTCGACGGGCTCGGAGCCGAAGAGGCGGCGGTCGGTCAGCGCCAGCAGCCACTCGACCTCGACGTGCACACGCGCGCGGTTCAGCCCCGCCTCCGAGAGGTACTCGCCGAGCGACGAGACGGCACCGCTGTAGCGGCCGTCGAGGGGGCTCAGCGGCTGGGTGGGGAGCGAGGTCATGCGGTGGTGCCTTCCGGTTCTCAGGTGTCCTGCGCGAGTGCGGCGCGCGCGTCGGTGGAGTCGGGGCGGACCGAGCGGTTGCCGCGCAGTCCTGGTTCGATCTGGGCGAAGAGGGCCCGGCAGGCGCGCTCGATGAGCGCGAGCACCGAGTCGAACGCCGCCGCATCGGAATAGTAGGGGTCGGGGACGTCGCCCTGCGGGGAGAGGCCGGGCTCGAAGTCGAGCAGGCGGCGGATCTTCTGCCGGTCGACCTCGGTGCGCGCCCAGGAGCGCAGCGCGCGCTCGTGCCCGTGGTCGAGCGCGACGACCAGGTCGAACTCGGCGAAGCGGGACGGGTCGAAGAGCTGCGCGCGGTGGCGGCCCCCGTCGAAGCCGTGCCGCTCCAGCGCCGCGAGGGCGCGGCTGTCGGCGTGCTCGCCGAGGTGCCACTCGCCGGTGCCGGCCGAGCTGATCTCGATCGCGGAGCCGAGCCCCGCCTGCTCCGCCAGGGAGCGCAGCACCACCTCGGCCATCGGCGACCGGCAGATGTTGCCGGTGCAGACGAAGCACACGGCGAAGGCCGAGGGTGCAGGGGAGTCGGGGGTCACCCGCCCATCATGGCGCACCGCGGCTCCTCCACAGCAGGCCGATCGCGGCCGCCGTCCACCGATGGCGCGCGCGGCCTCCCGGGCGGCGGCGGCGCGGCCGATGCTGACTGCCGAGCCCGCGGTGTCAGTCCTGACGGCGGCGGAGGAAGGGGCGCAGGAGGAGGCCGATGAACCAGTTCACCAGGGCGAGCACGAGGGCGCCGAGCACGCCCCACCAGAAGCCGTCCACGACGAGGCCGAAGCCGAAGAGGCCGCTGATCCAGGCGGTCAGGAGCAGCAGGAGGCCGTTGACGAGGAACGAGACCAGGCCGAGCGTCAGCAGGTACAGGGGGAACGCGACCACCCGCACCACTCCGCCGACGACGGCGTTGACGACGCCGAAGATCACCGCGACCAGCAGGTACGTGAGGACCGCCGCGGCGGGGCCCTCCTCGTACGGGTCCACGCGCACGCCCGCCACGACCAGGGTCGTGAGCCAGATCGCGACGGCGTTGGTCAGGAGGCCGAGGAGGAGTCTGCTCATGCCTCCACTATCCCCGCAGGCGGGGCGCGCCGCGAGCCGGGGCTCAGGTGAGGGGCCCGCCGATGGTCGGCTCGGGCGCAGGAGTGCAGAGGCGAGGGTCGTCGGCGCAGGTCCGCGGAGGGAGCACCGCGGTGGGCTCGGGCTGCGGCAGGGGCTCCGCCGTCGGCTGCGGGGCCTCGGTCGGCTCCTGGGTCGGCTCGGGCGCACTGGTCGGCCGGGGAGCGGCGGGAGGCGCGGGGCGCGGGGGAGGAGCGAATCCGCTGCCCGGCTCCGGGATGAGCGGCTCGCGCGCCTCGATCACGGCGACGGCCAGCGGAGCGACCGCGGCTCCCGAGGCGAGGGCGCTCCGGAGCTGCTCGACCGCGTCGGTCAGCACCGCCCGCCGGGACGTCGATCCGCGACCGGAGGCGAGGGTCGACGTGGCGAGGCCGAGCACTCGCTCGGCCAGCGCCGTCCGCTGCTCCCCGGCCGCGGTCGTCGCGGTGGTGATGGCGTCGGCCGAGACTCCCTCGAGCGCTGCGTTCAGGGCTCCGATCGCCACCAGCAGATCGGTGCGGGCCGCGCCCGCGACGGTGCCGTCCGTCGCGGTGAGGAGCGCGAGCGAGTCGTCCCGCAGCGCGAGGCCGGCCTCGCGCGCGGCGGTGTAGGCCGGGGGAGCGGCGACGTCGATGGACGTCTCCCGGAGAGTCGGGGTCGCCTGTGTGCCCTCCGCGGAGGGCGTGCATCCGGTGAGCGCGCCGGCGGCGACGAGCAGGGCGATCGCGGCCGTGGCGCCCCGGAGGAGCGGGCGCGCACCCCCGCGCCGCTCGGCTCGCCCTCGACTCCGCATCACTGCACCCTAATCGGGGGACGGCCGCCGTGGGCGCCGGTCAGCGGGGCGGTTCGCGCATCCGAGACCCGGGTCGGCCGCACCTCCGGGCCGCACCCACGGCGCTCGACCGGTGGGAAGGGGGCCCGGCGCACACCCGTCGAGGGCGGGGGACGGCGCGCGCGGAACGGCGGGGCGCCCGCCGCCGCGCCGCCTAGCATGGGGCGGGTGACCGACCAGCAGGAGCCTCCCGTCCGCCTCCGCCCCGAGATCCTGGCGCTCCCCGCCTACAAGCAGGGCCGCGCGGCCGCCGCCGACGCCTTCAAGCTCTCCTCCAACGAGAACCCGTTCGACCCGCTGCCCTCCGTGCTCGCGCGGGTCCGCGAGGTGGACGACTTCAACCGGTACCCGGACGCGGCGGCGACCGCCCTGCGCACAGCGCTCGCCGCGGAGTACGGCGTCCCGATCGAGGAGGTGATCGTCGGAGCCGGCTCCGTCGCGGTCATCGCCCAGCTGATCACCGCGGCGGCGGGCCCGGGCGACGAGGTCGTCTACGCCTGGCGCTCGTTCGAGGCCTACCCCTCGCTCGTCACGACCGCGGGCGCCACCAGCGTGCGCGTGCCGCTCCGCGCCGACGACACCCACGACCTCGACGCCATGGCCCAGGCCGTCACCGAGCGCACCCGCCTGCTGATCGTCTGCAGCCCCAACAACCCCACCGGCACCGTCGCCACCGCCGACGACGTCGAGGCGCTCCTCGAGCGCGTCCCGGGAGACGTCCTCGTGCTCCTCGACGAGGCCTACGCCGAGTTCGTCGACGACGAGCGGGCCGTGGACGGCACCCGCCTGCTCGGCCGCTACCCGAACCTCGTGATCGCCCGCACCTTCTCCAAGGCGTACGGCCTCGCCGGCCTCCGCGTCGGCTACGCGATCGGCCACGCGCGGATCCTCGACGCCGCCCGCTCCACCGCCATCCCGCTCTCGGTCACCCGGTTCGCCGAGACCGCGGCGGTCGCCTCCCTCGAGCACCGCGAGGAGCTCCTCGAGCGCGTCCACCGCATCACCCGCCTCCGCGACGACCTCTGGCGGGCGCTGCTCGACCAGGGCTGGACGATCCCGGAGTCGCAGGCGAACTTCCTCTGGTTCGACACCCGCGAGGACACGGCGCGGGCCGCCGAGGTCTTCGAGCGCGCCGGGGTCGTGGTCCGCGCGTTCCCGCCGGAGGGGATCCGCGTCTCCGTCGGCGAGGCGCGCTCTGTCGACAAGCTCCTCAGCGCGGCGGCCGAGATTGTGGCTTCCCTCCCCGAGGGCCACCCCGCGAGACGGATAGGTTAGTCGGGTGGTAGCCACCAGCACGGAGTCGCCGACTGTCCAGTTCCTCTCCGCGGACGGGCGGTTCTCGCCGACCCCCGCGGCCGAGCAGTACGCCTCCTACCTCGACGGGGTGGACGAGGCGCAGCACCGCTCCTTCTACCGCGAGATGGCGGTGGTCCGCCGCTTCGACACCGAGGCCGCGAACCTGCAGCGCCAGGGCCAGCTCGGACTGTGGGTCCCGAGCCATGGGCAGGAGGCGGCGCAGGTCGGCTCCGCGTTCGCGATGCGCCCGCAGGACCACGTGTTCCCCTCCTACCGCGAGCACGTCGTCGGCAAGATCCGCGGCATCGACCTGCTCGGCGTCCTCGCGCTCCTGCGCGGCACGACGCACGGCGGCTGGGACCCGACCGACCCGACGAACGGGAACTTCCACCTCTACACGCTGGTGCTCGGCTCGCAGGCCCTGCACGCGACCGGCTACGCGATGGGCCTCACCCTCGACGGAGCGACCGGCACGGGCGACCCCGAGAAGGACGCGGCCGTCGTCGTCTACTTCGGCGACGGCGCCTCCAGCCAGGGCGACGTCAGCGAGGCGATGGTCTTCGCCGCGAGCTACCAGGCTCCCGAGGTCTTCTTCCTCCAGAACAACCACTACGCGATCTCGGTCCCCGTGGCCACGCAGTCGCGCAGCCCCCTCTACCTCCGCTCCTCCGGCTTCGGCATCCCCGGCGTGCAGATCGACGGCAACGACGTGCTCGCGAGCTACGCGGTCACCGCCAAGCACCTGCAGGACGCGCGCTCCGGCGGCGGTCCCCAGTTCATCGAGGCGCTGACGTACCGGATCGGCGCGCACACCTCGAGCGACGACCCGACGAAGTACCGCACCGACGACGAGCTCGCCTCGTGGGTCGCGAAGGACCCGATCACCCGCTTCGCCGCGTTCCTGCGGAGCGAGGGCGTGGAGCAGTCCTTCTTCGACGAGGTCGACGAGGAGGCGAAGGACTTCGCGTCCGACATCCGCCGCCGCCTCCTCGCCCTCGAGGTCCCGCCCACGGGCGTCATGTTCGACCACGTCTACTCGGAGCCGCACGTGCTCGTCGAGGAGCAGAAGGCGTGGCTGCAGCGCTACGAAGAATCGTTTGGAGGCGAGTGATGACGATCGACACCAGCACGACGGCCGCGCAGCCGCCCCTCACCGGGTCGCAGCTCGAGTCCATGTCCATGGCCAAGGCGCTCAACGCCGGCCTCCGCCGCGCGATGACGCAGGACGACCGCGTCCTCCTGATGGGCGAGGACATCGGCCCCCTGGGCGGCGTCTTCCGCATCACCGAGGGCCTGCACGCCGAGTTCGGCGCGAAGCGCGTGCTCGACACGCCGCTCGCCGAGTCCGGCATCGTCGGCACCGCGATCGGGCTCGCGATGCGCGGCTTCCGCCCGGTCTGCGAGATCCAGTTCGACGGGTTCATCTACCCGGCGTTCGACCAGATCACCTCGCAGCTGGCCAAGATGACCAACCGCCACGAGGGCGCGATCACCATGCCCGTCGTCATCCGCGTGCCCTACGGCGGGCACATCGGAGCGGTCGAGCACCACCAGGAGAGCAACGAGGCGTACTTCGCGCACACCGCGGGCCTGCGCGCGGTCAGCCCGTCGACTCCCAACGACGCCTACTGGATGATCCAGGAGGCCATCGCCTCGGACGACCCCGTCATGTTCTTCGAGCCCAAGAGCCGCTACTGGCCCAAGGGCGACGTCGACCTCAGCGGGTCCGCCGCGCCGCTGCACGCCAGCCGCGTCGTCCGCCCGGGCACCGAGGTCACGCTGGTCGGCTGGGGCCCGATGGTCGCCGTCCTCCTCCAGGCCGCCGAGCTCGCGGGCGAGGAGGGCACGAGCGTCGAGGTCGTCGACCTGCGCTCACTCTCCCCGATCGACTGGGAGCCGTTGCTCGCGTCGGTCCGCAGGACCGGTCGGCTCGTCGTCGCGCAGGAGGCGTCCGCGAACGTGAGCCTCGGCTCCGAGATCGCGGCGACCGTCACCGAGCGCGCCTTCTTCTCGCTGGAAGCGCCGGTCCTCCGGGTCGCCGGCTTCGACACCCCCTTCCCGCCCGCCAAGGTCGAGAAGCTCTTCCTCCCCGACGTCGACCGCGTGCTCGAGGCCGTCGACCGCTCGCTCGCGTACTGACGCGCGCGACATCCGCCCGCACGAGCCCACAGGAGTCCCCCCGATGACAGAGCAGTTCCTCCTCCCCGACGTCGGCGAGGGCCTCACCGAGGCCGAGATCGTGGCCTGGAAGGTCAAGGTCGGCGACGAGGTGGCCGTCAACCAGGTCCTCGTCGAGATCGAGACCGCCAAGTCGCTCGTCGAGCTCCCCTCGCCGTTCAGCGGCACCGTGGTCGACGTGCTCGTCGACGAGGGCCAGACGGTCGACGTCGGCACCGCGATCATCACAGTCCAGGCCGGAGCCGGCTCGATCGGCTCCGAGGTGCCCGCGATCCCGGCCCACCCCGCGCAGCTCGTCAACGTGATCGCGCCGATCATGACCGAGCCGGGCGGAGCCGCCTGGCGCCAGACCACGTTCTTCCCGTTCTCGACCACCGCGCG
>NZ_PSTN01000005.1:0-159366 GCF_002930955.1 Rathayibacter sp. AY1A4
ACGGTCGTGGTGCTCATGGTGCTCCTTCGTGGTGGTCGGGAGGGGGACGACCATCAAGCCTCGCACGCCCGCGCGGCGTCGGCGCGCGGGGGAGCCCACTGTCGTCCGGTGTTCATCCGCGGAGCAGAGCACCGGCACGTCCGGGTCGCCGTGCCGGTCCTCCGAGCAGGCGCGGCGCCGGCTACCACAGCGCCGCCCGCCCGTGCACGGGGTGGCCCCGGAGGCGCGGCTCGCCTGGGATGGAGGGGAGCGGCCCGATCCGGGTGCCGCGGACGGAGGAGCAATGCCCGACCAGTACACGTTCACGAACCCCGCCACCCAGTACCCGGACGTGACTCCGCCGGTCCAGCAGCAGCCCGAGCCCGGGCTGCAGTCGCGGATGACCCCGGTGCCGGACCTCGGCGAGGAGAGCTACCGCGGCACCGGCAGGCTCGCGGGCCGCCGCGCGCTCATCACGGGAGCCGACTCCGGGATCGGCGCAGCCGTGGCCATCGCCTTCGCCCGCGAGGGGGCCGACGTCGCCCTCGCCTACCTCCCGAGCGAGGAGGAGGACGCGCAGCACGTGATCGGGCTGATCCGCGCGGAGGGGCGCACCGCCGTGCCGATCCCCGGCGATCTCACGAGTGCCGAGTACTGCACGCGGCTCGTGGCGGAGGCGGTCGAGGGCCTCGGCGGGCTCGACGCGGTGGTCAACGTGGCCGGGAAGCAGATATGGAAGGAGGACCTGCTCGACATCACCGACGAGCAGTTCGAGGCGACCTTCGCGGTCAACGTCTTCGCTCCGTTCCGGATCATCCGCGCGGCCCTCCCGCACCTGCCCGCGGGCGCCACCATCATCAACACGGCGTCGGCGGAGGCGCACAAGCCCGCCCCCGACCGCCTCGACTACGCGATGACGAAGGGCGCGATCAACAACCTCTCGAAGGGCCTCGCGCAGCAGCTCGCCGCGAAGGGCATCCGCGTGAACATCGTGGCGCCCGGCCCGACGTGGACCGCCCTGCAGGTGAGCGGCGGCGTCGACCCCGAGAGCCTGCCCGACTTCGGCTCCAGCGAGTCGCCGATGGGCCGTGCCGCGCAGCCTGCCGAGCAGGCCCCGGCCTACGTGTTCCTCGCGTCCGCCGAGTCGAGCTTCGTCGCCGGCGAGACCCTCAACGTGAACGGCGGCATGGCCTCGCCCTGACCCGCCGCGCCGCCGGCGCTCGCTGCTGGACCGCCGAGACGCCTCCGTCCTGCTCGAGACACGGGCTCGCGTCAACCCTCTCCCGAGCGGCGGGGGGCGCGAGGTGCCATGGAGGGACCACCACGAAGGAGCACCATGAGCACCACGACCGTCCTCCCCATCGAGACCTACTCCGACGAGCAGGGCTGGCACAATCGCATCGCCCACGCCCGGGTCCCGCTGAGCCACCACGAGTCGCGCCAGGAGGCGGAGGAGGTCGGCGAGGAGATCGCCGAGCAGCGCGGCGGGGAGCACGTCGTCCTCGGCTAGCGGCCGGCGCGGGGCGCGGCATGCGGTGCCCGGCCGGGGACGCGCCCGGCCCGCAGGCGCCCGCTCCGCAGACGCCCCGTCCCGCGCGTGTAGCGCCCTCGACCCCGCCCGGTCAACCTTCTCGACCTCCCGGCCCCCTCCTCCCTAGCGTGGCCCGTCGTGCTCGCTCCCGAGCGCGCGACGAGAGGACGACATGGCCACCACGAGCGACGCCCCCGCGACCGGAGAGGCCGGCGGCACCTCCCTGCGCCGCCGCATCACCGGCCCGCTGCTCTACTTCTTCATCCTCGGCGACGTCCTCGGCGCAGGCATCTACGCCCTCATGGGCACGCTCTCGGCGGAGGTCGGCGGCGCCGTCTGGATGCCCCTCCTGCTCGCGCTCGGCCTCGCGCTGCTGACCGCCGGCTCCTACGCCGAGCTGGTGACGAAGTACCCGAAGGCGGGAGGCGCGGCGGTGTTCGCGCAGCGGGCGTTCAAGCGCCCGATCGTCTCGTTCCTGGTCGGCTTCGCCATGCTCGCGGCCGGAGTGACCAGCGCGGCCGGCCTGTCGCTCGCGTTCGCCGGCGACTACCTCGGCACCTTCCTCGACGTGCCGACCGTGCCGACGGCCATCGTCTTCCTGATCCTCGTCGCGTGCCTCAACGCGCGGGGCGTCGCGGAGTCGCTGCTCAGCAACACGGTGATGACCGTGATCGAGGTCGGCGGCCTGCTGATCGTGATCGGATGCGTCGCGCTGCTCGTGGCGGGCGGAGGCGGCGACCTCGCCCGCACGGTCGAGCTCAGCTCCGAGCAGGCACCGGCGCTGGCGGTGCTCGGCGCGGCGATCATCGCCTACTACTCCTTCGTCGGCTTCGAGACCTCGGCCAACATCGCCGAGGAGATCCGCGACCCCAGCCGCGTCTACCCGCGCGCGCTGTTCGGCTCGCTGCTGACGGCCGGCGCGGTGTACGTCCTGGTCGGCCTCGCGAGCTCGATCGCGCTGCCCGCCGACGAGCTGTCCGGATCCTCCGCCCCGCTGCTCGACGTCGTGACGGCGAGCGGAGCCGGGGTGCCGGCGTGGCTGTTCAGCCTGATCGCGCTCGTCGCGGTCGCCAACGGAGCACTGCTGACGATGATCATGGCGAGCCGCGTCACCTACGGCATGGCGAAGGACGGCCTCCTCCCGGACGTGCTCGGCCGCGTGCTGCCGAAGCGCCGGACGCCGTGGGTGGCCATCGCGGTGACCACGCTGGCGGCGTGCCTCCTGACCCTGGTCGGCGATCTGGCGACCCTCGCCGAGACCGTGGTGCTGCTCCTCCTGCTGGTGTTCATCAGCACGAACGTCTCGGTGCTCGTGCTGCGGCGCGACAAGGTCGAGCACGACCACTTCCGCGTGTGGACGGTGATCCCCGTGCTCGGCATCGCCTCGTGCGTGCTGCTCCTCAGTCAGCAGGACCCGATCGTCTGGCTCTACGCCGGGATCCTCCTCGTGGTCGGAGTCCTCGTGCACCTGGCGACCCGCCGCTCGTCCCGCCGCACCGCCTGATCCGCTGACGGTCCCGGCGGGGCCGCCGCTCCGCCGGACCGTCCCTCCCGACCGCCCCGCTCGCCCCGCGACCGGTCAAGCCCCTGGGCGGACGGCCGTCCGGGGCGTGGGATGGAGGGAACGGAAGGAGCACGAATGACCGACACACCCTCCCGCGAGGAGCTGCCGCTCCCCGACTGGAACGACATCCCGCTCGGCACGCTCGCGGAGCGCATCCGCCCGCTCGACGAGGCCGGCCTCGGCGTGCTGCTCGCCTACGAGGAGGCGCACGGGCACCGCCTGCCGGTGACGACGATCCTGCACTCGCGCCTCGAGCAGCTGCGCGGGGGAGCGGAGCCGGCAGGCAGCGTGCCGGAGTCGCTGCCCGAGGTGTCCCGCTCGTCGTCCGGATCGCCGGTCTCACCGGCGACGTCCGGTCCGCCGATCAACCCGCCCTCGCACGGAGTGCCGACGAACCCGGCTCAGCCGCGCTGACGGCGGCGGGCGGAGTCGCGGTCGCGGCGGCTCCGCCCCCGTCGCGTGCTGCCCAGGGCCTGCCCAGCGCGCACGGGCAGACTGTGCGGAGCCGATGACGGCGACCGGACGAGGGAGCAGTACCCGGAACGCGACAAGACTGACTCGTAGGAGCTGTCATGTCCTGGATCGTCCTCATCCTCTCCGGTGTCCTCGAGGCCGTGTGGGCCACCGCCCTCGGCAGGTCGGAGGGGTTCACGCGGCTCGGCCCGTCGGTCGTCTTCGGAGTCGGCGTCGTCGCGAGCATGGCCGGCCTCGCCTACGCGATGCGCGAGCTGCCCACCGGCACCGCGTACGCGGTCTGGGTCGGGATCGGCGCTTCGCTGACCGTCCTCTACGGCATGTTCTTCGGCGGCGAGGGCTTCTCGCTCGTGCGCACGCTGCTGGTCCTCGGGATCGTCGGCTGCGTCGTCGGCCTGAAGCTCGTGCACTGACCTGGCGGCCGTCCTCTCCTCCGCGACAGGCCGCTCCCGTACGCGACACGCCGACGGAGGCGCGCCGGACTGGCATCTCGCCGAGGGTCCGAGGCCGGTGGTTGCAGGACGCCGCGCGTTCCACCTAGGCTCGGCGCATCAGGGGAGAACGATCGTTCTACGGTTCTCCCCGCCCCCCAAGGAGGACTCATGCCCACTCGTACCGCACGCACCGCCTGGAACGGCTCGCTCGAGACCGGCGAGGGCCAGGTCGAGCTCTCGAGCTCGAAGATCGGCACCTACGACGTCTCGTTCCCCAAGCGCGCCGCCGACGACGCCAACGGCTCGACCAGCCCCGAGGAGCTCCTCGCGGCCGCCCACTCCGCCTGCTACGCGATGCAGTTCTCGGCCGTCCTCGGCCAGGCCGGCGGCACCGTCGAGGCGCTCGACGTCCGCGCCGACGTCTCGCTCGGCCCGGACTCGGCCGGCGGATTCAAGCTCACCGGCATCAAGCTCATCGTGAGCGGCGAGGTCTCCGGCATCGACGAGGCCGCCTTCCTCAAGGCCGCCGACGAGGCCAAGGAGACCTGCCCCGTCAGCAAGGCGCTCACCGGAGTCGACATCACGCTCGACGCCACCTTCGAGGGCTGAGCCCCTCCGCACTCCCGAGCACCCCGTCGCGCATCGCGGCGGGGTGCTCGTGCGTCCGGCGTGGCCGCGGACCGGCCTGTGGAGACCCCCGCCCCCACCGGCCGCCCGGCGCCCCCTGTCGTCAGACCGCCGCCGGCGCGTAGCGGAAGCCGGCGCCGAGGTGCTCCTCCGGCAGCCGGTCGCCGCGGCCGTGCAGCTTCTGGCGGAGGCTGCCCTCGACGTACTCCTCCGGGTACGCACCGCGGCGGCGCAGCTCCGGCACGATGAACTCCACCACGTCCTCGAAGGTGCCGGGCGTGATCGCGTAGGCGAGGTTGAACCCGTCCACGTCGGTCTCCTCGACCCACTCCTGCAGGTGGTCGGCCACCTCCGCGGGCGAGCCGACGACGAACGGGCCGAGCCCGCCGATCACGCTGAGCTTGGCGATGTCACGGACCTTCCACTCCGAGCCGTCCTCGTTCGCCTCCTGGAAGTTGGCGACGGCCGACTGGATCGCGTTGCTCTTCACGTTGCCGATCGGCTCGTCGAGGTCGTACTGCGACAGGTCGATGCCCATCCAGCCCGACATGAAGACCAGCGCCCCCTCCTCGCTCCCGTAGGAGAGGTAGTCGCGGTGCTTCTCGTGCGCGGCCTCGCTGGTCTCGGCGGTGATGATCGTGAGCAGCGTGTAGATCTTCGCGGAGTAGCGGTCGCGGCCGGCCGCCTCGAGTGCGTCGCGGATGCGCGAGACGGTCGCCTTCAGGCCGGCCTTCGTCGAGGACGCGACGAAGATCGCCTCCGCATTGCCCGCCGCGAAGCGGATGCCGCGCGGTGACGCTCCCGCCTGGTAGATGACGGGGGTCCGCTGCACCGACGGCTCAGAGAGGTGGATGCCGGGGACGGTGAAGTTCTTGCCGCGGTGCCCGATCTCGTGCACCTTCGCCGGGTCGGTGAACACGCCGGACTCGCGGTCGCGGACGACGGCGTCGTCCTCCCACGACCCCTCCCACAGCTTGTAGAGCACCTCGAGGTACTCGTCGGCGACGTCGTAGCGGTCGTCGTGCTCGAGCTGGTCCTCGTGGCCCATGTTGCGGGCGGCGCTGGGGAGGTAGCCGGTGACGACGTTCCAGCCCACGCGGCCCTTCGTCAGGTGGTCGAGCGTCGACATGCGCCGCGCGAACGGGTACGGGTGCTCGTAGGCGGTGCCCGCGGTGATGCCGAAGCCGAGGTGCTCGGTCGCGGCGGCCATCGCCGAGACGAGGAGGATCGGGTCGTTGACGGGGACCTGCGCGCCGTGGCGGATCGCCGCCTCGTTCGAGCCGCCGTAGACGTCGTAGGTGCCGAGCACGTCGGCGATGAAGATGCCGTCGAACGTGCCGCGCTCGAGCAGCTTCGCCAGGTCGGTCCAGTACGAGAGGTCCTTGTACCGCCAGGACTGGTCCTGGGGGTGGCGCCACATGCCCGAGGACTGGTGGGCGACGCAGTTCATGTCGAAGGCGTTGAAGCGGATCTGGCGGGTCATGGAGTCGATAGTGCCCAGCGGAGCCGCGAACGGGTACCGAGCGCGACGCACGGCGTCACAATGCGACGCCCGTCGAGGCGCCCGGCAGGTCTGGGTGGTCGGCGACGTCCTCGACGAGCTGGCCGACCTCGAGGACCGCATCGGCAGCGCGATGATCGAGAGCCGGAACGGGTGATGCGCCGGGGCGCACCGCCCCCGTCCGCCGACCGGCCGGCGCCTCCTCCTACGCCAGCTCGCGCCCCAGGAAGCGCACGTGCTCGCCGATCTGGAACGCCTCGCCGCCCTCGTGGCCGTTGAAGGGGTAGACCCGGATCTCGCGGGGTCCGGCGTAGCGGTTGTAGGAGGCGTAGACGGTGGACGGCGGGCAGATGTCGTCGCGGAGTGCGACTGAGAACAGCGCGGGGGACTGCGCGTAGGGGGCGAAGGAGGTGCCGTCGAAGTACGAGAGGGTGTCGAACACGCGCGCCTCGGCGCCGCGGTGGGTGTGCAGGTACTGCACGATCTCGCCGTACGGCATCGTGTCGACGAGCCGCACGGCGTGCGGGATGTGGGAGAGGAACGGCACGTCGACGATCGCGGCGCGCGCCGACTCCGACTCGCCGAGCAGGCCCAGGATCCCCGTGACGGCCAGGGCGATCCCGCCTCCCTGGCTGCCGCCCGAGACGGCCACGCGGGAGGCGTCGACCGCGGGGTGCGCACGCAGCACGTCGAGCGCTCGGACGGCGTCCGTGAAGACGCGGCGGTAGAAGTGCTCCGCGGGCGACTCGATGCCCTGCGTCATGAAGCCGGAGACGTGCGGCCCGCTGCCCACCGGGTCGGGCGTCGCTCCGGAGCGGTGCCCGGACCCCTGGCCGCGGGTGTCCATGACCAGGTGCGCGTAGCCGGCGGCCGACATCGCGGTCCACTCCGCGAGCTGCCCGCGGCCGCCTCCGTAGCCGATGTAGGTCACGAGCCCGGGGAGGGGGCCCTCGACGCCGCGGGGGAGGATCAGCCACGCGCGGATCGGGTGGCCGCCGAAGCCGGAGTAGGTGACGTCGAAGGTGTCGAGCAGTCCGAAGCCGGCGTCGACCCGCTCGAGGCGCGGCTCGGTCGTGACGGCCCTCGCCTCGGCGATCGTGTCGCGCCAGAACTCGGCGAACCCGGCGGGCTCGGCGATCTCGGGGGCGTACTGCTCGAGGAGGTCGAGCGGGAGGTCGTACTGCGGCATCACGGACTCCTTCTCGGGCAGCGGCGCCCGAGGACCGAGGCTACTGGAGGCACGGGCTCACCTGGGTGCGGCGTGGGAGAACGCCGCGGAGCGGAATGCCGGGGCACCCTCCGCGTTCTCCTCAGCATGACGACGTACGGAATCATCGGAGCAGGCAACATCGGCAGCCAGGTCGCACGGGCGGTCATCGCCCTCGGGGACGAGGTGGTCATCGCGAACTCGCGCGGCCCCGAGACCCTCGCCGACCTCATCGCGGAGCTCGGCCCGAAGGCCCGCGCCGCCACGGCTCAGGAGGCGGCCGAGGCCGCCGAGATCGCCGTGGTGACGGTGCCGCTGAAGAACCTCGAGGAGGTGCCGGTCGCCCCGCTCGCCGGCAAGATCGTCCTCGACACGAACAACTACTACTTCGAGCGCGACGGCCGCATCGAGGCGCTCGACAAGGGCGAGACCACGACCAGCGAGATGCTCCAGCAGCACCTCCCGGAGTCGAAGGTCGTCAAGGCGTTCAACCACATCATGGCCGCCGACATCACCACCGACGGCACCCCGGCCGGAACGCCCGACCGCCGCGCTCTCGCGACGTCGAGCGACTACCCCGAGGCGATCCACTTCGTGACCGACCTCTACGACCGGATCGGCTTCGACACCGTCGCGATCACGCCGCTGAGCGAGTCGTGGCGCGTCGAGCGCGACCGCCCCGCCTACGTGGTGCGGCAGAACCGCGAGGAGCTCGAGGCCAACCTCGCGAAGGCTCCCCGCACGGTCTGATCCAGCCTCTCCAAGGGGAGCGGTGCTGCGGCGCCGCTCCCCTTCTGCCTGTCCGGACGGCCTCGGAGGCGCGCCCGGGACGGCCCGCTCGGCGCTCACCGCCGCCGAGCCTGCGATAGTCGAGAGGACCAGCCACGCACCAGAGAGCCCCGATCGGGCTCCGAGAGGAGAGGCCTGCCATGCCCTCGACACCCCGTTCCGTCCCCTCCCGCTCCGGGCTCTCGCGCCGCAGCGTCGTGATCGGCGGTCTCGCGGTGCTCCCGCTGCTCAGCGCCTGCACGCCCGACTCCTCCGCTCCGGACGACGCCCAGCAGGAGGCGCCCCGCACCCGCACCGCGGCTCCGAGCGGGCCGGTGGCGCTCGCCCCGCACGCGCTCGCCGCGAGCGCGGCCCTGTTCGCCGCGGCTCCGCTGGTCGTCCTGGTCGAGGACGTCGCCGAGTCCCGCCTGCGCGCCGCCCAGGTGAGCATCGCCTGGGGCGTGCCGCTGCTGGTCGGCTCGGCGGGATCCGGAGCGACGGCTGCCCCGTCCGCGGACGCCGCGGCCGCGGGATCCACGGCTTCCGAGACGCCGTCCGATCCGGGGGGCCCGTCCGACTCCGCGACCCCGTCCGCCGCTCCGTCCTCCACCGCTCCGACCTCCGACGCCCTCGCCGCCGAGTTCGCCCGCCTCGGCGTGACCCGCGTGCTCGCGATCGGCGACGTCACCGCGCCCGAGGGCGTCGACGTCGTCGCCTCCGCCTCCGACGC
Organism: Rathayibacter sp. AY1A4; assembly: GCF_002930955.1. Lineage (NCBI taxonomy): Bacteria > Bacillati > Actinomycetota > Actinomycetes > Micrococcales > Microbacteriaceae > Rathayibacter > Rathayibacter sp. AY1A4. The sequence continues at coordinate 8,816 of NZ_PSTN01000005.1, forward strand.
GGCCGCCCTCAGCACCGCGTCCGGCCTGACCGTGACCGACCTGGCGCTCGCCGACCTCGCCGCCGCCGCGCCGTCCACCGCCTCCGACGCTCCGTTCGGCGCCCTCCCGGCCCGGGCCGACGCCCTGACCGGCCTGCACGCCCTCGCCCGCGCGCAGGACGCCGACATCGCCGCGCTGGCGACCGCCCGCGCGGCCGGCGTGCCCGTCACCGTGGTCGACGGCGACGACCTGCTCGCCTCGGGCGGAGCCGTGACCGCGATCGCCGAGGCCGACGCCTCCTGCACGCTGCTGCTCGGCCCCGTGCTCGCCGCCCAGCCCGAGCCCGAGTGGGCCGTGCGCGCAGCCGCGAGCGGCTGGCAGCTGCCGGGCGGCGGCCAGCGGATGTTCGGCGGGCACCTCTTCGTCGCGATCTACGGCACTCCGGGCGCTCCCGTTCTCGGCGTGCTGGGGGAGCAGGGCCTCGAGCCCACGATCGCGCGGGCGGAGGCGGTGGCCGAGCCGTACCGGGCACTCACCGACAAGCAGGTCGTGCCGAGCCTCGAGATCATCACCACGGTCGCGGCGGGCGATCCCGGCAAGGACGGCGACTACTCCAACGAGCTCGACGCCGCCGACATCCGCCCCTACATCGACGCGGCGCAGGCGGCCGGGATGTACGTGGTGCTCGACCTGCAGTCGGGGCTCACCGACTTCCTCACCCAGGCGAAGCAGTACGCGGATCTGCTGACGCTGCCCAACGTCGGCCTCGCGCTCGACCCGGAGTGGCGCCTGCTGCCCGGCCAGAAGCCGCTGGAGCAGATCGGGCGCGTCTCGGCCGCCGAGGTCGACAGCGTGTCGGAGTGGCTTGCCGACCTGGTGCAGAGCGAGGGGCTGCCGCCGAAGATGTTCGTGCTGCACCAGTTCCGGCTGTCGATGCTGCAGGACCGCGACAGCATCCGTCGCGACCGGCCCGAGCTGGAGTTCCTCATCCACGTCGACGGCCAGGGCTCGCAGCCCGACAAGCAGGCGACCTGGGACGCGCTGCACGAGGGCGCCCCCGAGGGCATCGGCTGGGGCTGGAAGAACTTCTACGACGAGGACACGCCCATGCTCACCCCCGCCGAGACCATGGCCGAGGTCCGCCCCCTCCCCGACCTCGTCACCTACCAGTAGGCGGATCCCGGGGACGGGCGTCAGCGGCGCAGGAGCTCGCCGGAGACGACGCCCGCCTCGACCTCCTCGAGGGCACGGCCGCGGGTCTCGGGCACGCGCTTCCAGATGAAGACGAGCGCGAGCAGGCCGACGGCGCCGAACAGGAAGAACGTTCCGGTGATGCCGACGCCGGAGACGAGGGTGGGGAAGAACAGGCCGAGCACCGCGTTCGTGATCCAGTGGCAGAAGATCGCGATGCCGACGCCGACGCCGCGGATCCGCAGCGGGAAGATCTCGGACAGCATCACCCAGGTGACGATGTTGAGGAACGTCTGCATGCTCCCCACGAACGCGACGACCAGCACCAGGATCACGTACGGTCGCGCCGGGTTCCCCACGGGGAGCGCGACGGAGGCGATGCCGATCAGGAAGTGCATCGCGGTGGTCAGGGAGTAGCCGAGCAGGAGGGTCGTGCGGCGGTTCATCGTCTGCATGAGCCGCAGCCCGATCAGGCCGCCGATCACGGCGATCGCCCCGGGTGCGATGTTGGCGACGAGCGCGCCGTCGTGGTCGAAGCCCGCCTCCTTCAGCACCGACTGGCCGTAGTACATGATCGAGTTGATGCCGGTGAGCTGCTGGGCGACTCCGATCCCGATGCCGACCAGCAGGATGCGCACCGCCCAGCGCTCGCGCAGCGCCTGCAGCAGGGGGATCCTCGGGCCGTCCTTCGCGCCGATCGAGCGGGCGATGGTCTCCGCCTCCGCGTGGGCCCGGTCGGGCGTGCGGATGGTGGTGAGCACGCCGAGCGCCTCGTCGCGGCGGCCGTGCGCGATCAGCCAGCGCGGCGACTCCGGGACCCGGGTCATGCCCAGCAGGAGCGCTGCGGCGGGGAGCGCGGCGACGGCGAGCATGATCCGCCAGACGCCGGGCAGCTCGCCCCAGACGGTGCCGATGACGGCGTTGGCCACGAAGGCGGCGAGCTGGCCGATCACGATCATCAGCTCGTTGCGGCCGGCGAGCGATCCGCGGATCTCGGAGGGGGAGATCTCGGAGAGGTAGATCGGCACGACCACCGAGGCGCCGCCGACGGCCAGTCCGAGGACCGCCCGCCCGAGGACCATCACGCCGAAGCCCGGCGCCACGACGCAGACCAGGGCGCCGACGAGGAAGAGCACGGCGAGCAGGCGGATCGTGGTCCGCCTCCCGAGGGCGTCGGCGAGGCGTCCGCCCGAGATCGCGCCGATCGCGGCGGCGAAGAGGAGCGAGCTGGTGACGACCCCCTCGGTCAGCGCGGTGAGGCCCAGCTCGGCCGACATCGGCTCGAGGGCGCCGTTGATGACGCCGGTGTCGTAGCCGAAGAGGAGGCCGCCGAGGGTCGCGATGAGCGCGATGAGGCCGAGACGCCGAGTCGGCGCCTCCAGGGAGGTGGTGGTCATCCGCTCACTCTGACGCATGGCCGCGCGGTGAGGGAACCCTGGACCGCCGAGGGAACCCGGTGTAGCGGGTCCTCTCGACGGCCCGGCGTCCCCTCGGCGGCACGGAGGGGGAGGGAGCGAGCGGAGGGGGCGCTCAGGAGGAGACGCGCGCGCCCTCGCGCAGGCCCTCCTCCTTGGCCTGCTGCACCAGGGCGGCGATGCGGCGGCGCGAGCGCGAGCGCCCGGCGAGCAGCGCCGCGAGGATGAGGGCGACGCCGAGGATCACGAGCAGCTGCGGGACCGGCACGGCGGCGACCGTGATCGACTCCGTCACGGGAGCGGTGGCGACCGGCTCCTGATCGGCGGCGGCGACGGTCGGTGCGATGGTCAGGTCGGCGCCGACTCCGAAGAGGGGCCAGATGCCGTCGAGCTGCACCGAGACGCTGCGCCGGTCGCCGGGCAGCAGCTCCTGCTGGGGCGCGTCGGCCGCGACGACGGGGGCGGTGGCGCCCTGGGCGCTCGCCGTGCCGTCGAGCAGCAGGCGCACGTTGCCGGTGTTCACCACGTCGGCGACGAGCGAGAGGGAGCCGGGCTGGAACGGGTTCCAGGAGAGGCGGTAGTCGCTGGCCAGGTCCTCGACGGAGAAGGAGGGGGTCACCTCGCCGGTCACGCGGGTCATCACGCGGAAGCCGATGCGGCTCTCCACTCCGACGTTCGCGCCTCCTGCCTCGGTGCCCTGCGAGAGCACGGAGGCGGCGATGCCGGCGGCGTGGTCGCCGGGGGTGGCGTTGTCGGGGACCGTCACGGTGAACGGCACCACGCCGCTGCTGCCCGGATCGACGGTCACGGTCTCGGGGGCGGAGATCCACAGCCCGGCGTCGACCGACTCCTGGTCGGAGTTCAGCATGTTGAAGCGGCCGGTGTCGGTGAAGTAGCCGTCGGCGCTGGTGATGCTGAAGGTCACGGGCTGGTCGCTGAGGTTCCGCACGACCGCCTCGTCCGAGGCGCTCGCGCCGGGGGCGAGCTCGAGCTCGACCCACGCGCGCTTGTCGGGGACGCCGTCGGTGGAGGGGCTGACCGCCCAGGTGATCGCTCCGTCGGCCGCGACGGCCGCCGGAGCGACGCCCGCGCCGAGGAGGGCGACGATCAGCGCGAGCAGCGCGGGGAGGAGCGGGCGGCGGGGAGCGGCGGAGCGGCGCGGAGCAGTCATCAGAACCTCATGGTCGCACGGGGGAAGCACGACGCGGCCGGGCGGGCGGGCCCGGCCGCGTCGGCCGTGGTGGGATCGCGGCCGGGGGAGTGCGTCCCCCGGCCGCGACGGGTCACTCGAAGAGCGACAGGGTGATGGTGGACGAGTACGCGCCGGCGTCCACGTTCACGGGGGTGCGGAGGAAGAGGTCGGCGTCGGCGCTCCAGGAGCCCTCGGGGTTGACCTGCTGGGAGTTGCTGGCGACGATCGCGAGCAGCTCCTCGTTCTTCAGGCCCTGGCCGTTGGCGCCGCCGTCGATGGCGGTGTCGACGACCTGGCCCGCGGCGACCTCGCCGAGGTCGCCGCCGTCGACGAGAGCCGGGGCCCAGCCCAGGTTCTCGGCGCCGATGATGGAGCCGTCGGCCGAGGTGAAGGCGTCGGCGGTGCCGAGGACGTACCAGGCGGAGTCGGGGGAGACGTCCTCGGCGTCACGGGTGTCGGTGACCGTGACGGTCGGCAGGGTGCCGGTGAACTGGCGGCGGACGTTGTCCGAGCCGTCCTCGGCCAGGGTCGTCGAGTCGCCGGCGACGGTCATCGAGAGGGCGCCGGTCCCGGGGAGGTCGGCGATGTCGACGTTGACGTCGACGTCGTCGCTGCCGTAGTTGGTGTCGGCGGCGAAGGCCGTTCCGGCGACTCCGAGCAGGAGGACGCCTCCGGCCAGTCCGGCGGCTCCGCGGATCAGAAGGGATCGGGTGTTCATGTCGGGTGTTCTCCGTTCTCCGGCCGGCGTCGTCGCCGGCTCGATCTCAGTGGGTGTGGGTCGTGCCCGCGGGTCAGCTGCAGCCGGCCGCGGAGTAGGGGGCGGTCGAGGAGGCCGTGGCCGGCTTCCCGTTGACGAACGCGGTCGCCGTGGCGGTCGCGGATCCGTCGGTCACGCTCGTCGCCCGGGTGGTGAAGGCGGCCGAGACGGTGGCGCCGGGAGCGACGTCGGCGAAGCTCTTGGAGCCCCACGTCGTGCCGATCACGATCTTCGCAGCGAAGGCGTTCGGGTTCGTGGCGGTCGCGGTGACGACGATCCTCCCGGCGACGCAGCGCGTCGTGGAGGTCGTGGTCACGGCGATCGCGGGTGCCGAGTCGGTCACGGGACCGACGGAGGCGGAGGCCGTCGCCGGCGTCCACTGCGGCTTCGCGGCGGTCACGGCCACCGAGATCGTCGCTCCGCGGTCGGCGGCGGTGAGCGTGTAGCTCGACGCCGTCGCCCCGCTGATCGCGGTCCCGCCGCGCTTCCACTGGAAGCCGGTCGCCGTCCACGGGGAGGAGGCGGAGGCGGTCAGCGTGCTGCCCACCGTCGCCTTCCCCGTGATCGAGGCCGCGAGCGGCGCGGTGTCGACGATCGTCTGCGCCGCGACGCTGGTGAGGGTCGGGACGACCTTCTGCATGAGACCGGTCGTCTTGTCGAAGGTCACCCGGTCGATCGTCGTCTCGCGGTGCTGGCCGTCTCCGCCGGGGATGGCGAAGCGGTGGTAGGCGATGTACCAGTCGTCCGTGCCGGGCACGTTGACGATCGAGTTGTGGCCCGTGGCGAGGATGCCCTGCGACGGGTCCTTCTCGAGGACCACGCCGCGGTAGGTCCACGGTCCGTCGACACTGGTCGAGGTCGCGTAGCCGACCTTGTAGTTCTCGGAGCCGGTGTCGTCGATCGAGTAGGTGAGGTGGTACAGACCGTCGCGGTAGTTCAGGAACGCACCCTCGCGGAAGTCGGTCAGGCCGCTGATCTTCTTGATCGTGCCGGTCTTGATCGAGAGCATGTCGTCGGACAGCTCGCCGTAGAGCGGGTCGCCGTTGCCCCAGAAGAGGTAGCTCTTGCCGGTCTTCGGGTCGGTGAACGCGGCGGGGTCGATCGCCTGGCCGGACCGCACGGACTCGCCGTTGGTGATCATCGCGGTCGGCTGCGCCGTGAACGGGCCCATCGGGCTGTCCGCGACCGCGACTCCGATCGTCTTGCGGTTGAGCGAGGAGTTCTCGCCGGAGAAGTAGAAGTAGTACTTCCCGTTCTTCTCGGTGATCGTCGGCGCCCAGGCGTTGCCGGTCGCCCACGGCACATTGCCGTTCGCGCCGTCCAGCGTCAGGAAGGGCTGCTCCGACCGGGTCCAGTCGATGAGGTTCTTCGAGGACCAGGCGTAGAAGGTCTTGCCGCCCCAGCCGGCGAAGCCGTCCGAGGTCGCGTACAGGTAGTAGGTGTCGCCGAAGACCGCGATGTTCGGGTCGGCGTTCAGGCCCGCGAGGACCGGGGACTTCATGACGACGGCCTTGAGGGTCCAGGTGGTCGCGGTGCCGCCGGCGGCGGGCGTGAGCACGACCGTCTGCGGGGTGGAGAGGTCGCGGACGGAGCCGGAGGCGGGGCTCGCCGTGACTCCCGCCGCGGTGGAGAAGGTCGGGGTGAGCTTCGTCAGGTCGGTCCCCGGCTTCACCGGGAAGGTGACCGTCCTGCTCGCCGAGTCGACGATCGGGGCCGTCTTCATGACGTCGCCGCTGAGCGACAGGTCGACCAGGGCCGACGTGTTGCCGGAGGCGGCGAGCACCTCGGAGGCGCTGAGAGCCCGGTTGTAGACCGAGAACTCGCGGATCTGGCCGCGGAAGCGGTTGTCGGCGTCGTAGTTCGAGCGACCGATGTAGTTCGCCGCCGTGGAGCCGCCGCCGATGTCCTTCGGGTCGGTCGTGACGGTGCCGCTGGCGACCTTCACTCCGTCGAGGTAGATCGTGCCGGTGGTGCCGGAGAGCGTGTACGTCAGGTGCGCCCAGGTGCCGCGGGGGAGGGCCGAGCCGCCGGCGACGGTCTGCTCGGTGGTGTAGTTCCCGGTCGCGATGCTGGTGCGGTAGTTGTTGCCCGAGGTGAAGAGGTAGCCGTCGCCGGCCCCGTTCGTGGTGTTGCCCAGGCCGTAGAGGAAGTAGTTGCCGCCCTGCGCGGGGTCGATCCAGACGTCGGACTGGATGGTGAGGTCCGTCACGCCGGCGAGCAGGTCGTTCGGCAGCTTGACGTAGTCGTCGGTGCCGTCGAGCTGCAGGGCGCCGTCCTTCCAGGTGCCGCCCGAGGGCAGCGTGCCGTTCTGGTTGTTGCCCGAGCTGTCGCGCACCGTGGTGCCCGAGCCGCCGTCGAAGGTGTAGCGGAGGATCTCGCCGGCCGCGTTGACCGGCTTCGCGGCGGGGCCGGTGCTGCTGGTGCCGTAGGCGGCCGTCAGGCGCGCCTCCTCGGCGCTCGAGAGGCGGAGCACCGAGCCGTGGCGGAAGGGCTTCGAGAACGAGTACGTGTTCGCGCCGGTGGTGCCGACGGGAAGCGCCGTGAACCGCATGTCCGCGAGGGTGTCGGTGACGTAGGCGGAGTAGCCGAACGAGTCGCCCATGACGACCCAGCGGCCGTCGGGCAGCTGGTAGACGGTGAGGCCCTCGAGGTGGTCGGAGAGGCCGCGGGACTTCTCCTCGCCACGAGCGATGACGCGGGTCCAGGGGCCGGCCAGGCTGGTCGCCTTGTCGACGACGGTGCGCCAGTCGGAGGTGGAGAAGCGGTAGTAGGTGCTCCCCTCCTTCGCGATGGTCGTGTCGATGATGTTCGGGCCGTCGGCGTTGTTGGTCGAGGAGTTCTCGTCGAGCCAGACCGTCGGGGTCGAGAAGTTCACGAAGTCGCGGGTGGTGCTGACGTAGACGCGCAGCGCCCAGTCGTCGGTGTTCACCTGCGTCTTGTCGCGGCCCGACCAGTAGACGTAGTACTGGCCGGTGGTCTCGTCCCAGATCGCCTCGGGTGCCCAGACGTTGCCCGCGTTCGCCGCTCCGGCGAAGACGAGGCTCTGGTCGCTCCAGTTCACGAGGTCGGTCGAGCGCCAGACGACGAGCTTCTGGCTCGCGTTGACCTGATCCCAGGTGCCGCCGGGAGCGGTGCCCTCCGCGTGCAGGTCGGTGCCGATGATCCAGTACTCGTCGCCGGTGGGGGAGCGCACGAGGTGCGGGTCGCGGACGCCGAGGGTGCCGCCGAGGTTGGCGAGCACGGCCTTGTCGTTGTTGAGCTTCGACCAGTGCAGGCCGTCGGTGCTGGACCCGAAGTAGATCTTCTCGTAGTCGGTCGAGGCGAAGTGGGTCCAGAGGTAGCCCGCGTCGTACTCGGTGTCGAGGTTCGCGGGAGCCGCGGTCACCGTGACGGGCAGCTGCCGGGTCGCGGTCGTGCCGGCGATCGTCGCGGTGAGCGTGACGGGCGTGGCGGCGGACTGGCGCTTCACGACGCCGGTCGTGCTGAGCACGGCCGTGTTCGAGGAGGCCCAGGCGACATCGTAGGAGCCGACCTTCGCGGGCAGCGTCACGTTGCCGCGGACGTCGCCGGAGTTGACGATCGAGAGGGCGTCCAGCGCCTTCTGGGCGTCGGCGTTAACGTCCTTGGCGGGCACGGTGGCGGTGAAGGTGCGGATGGCCGTGGCCGAGCCGCGGGTCGTCGTGGCGGTCAGCTCGACCGAGGCGACCCCGTTCGCGGGCGGCGTGACCACTCCGCTGGTCGAGACGACCGCGGAGTTGCTCGAGGCCCAGGCGATGGCGGAGCCGTTGGGGCCGGTCGTCGGGAGGGTGAGGTTCGCGGAGACCGAGGAGAGGCTCCCGAGGTCCAGGGCGGCGGAGTCGCGGGAGACGCGCGTGCTGTCCGGGGCCTGGAGCGTCGCGACGTCGGCCGCGCTGAGCGCCGTGCTGTAGACGCGGAAGTCGCGGACCGAGCCGGCGAGGGTCTTGTCCGCCGTGTAGACGGAGCGGCCGATCGCGTTCGCGGTGGTGGTGCCGTTGCCGATCGCGGCGGGAGTGATGGTCACTCCGGTCTGCTGTGCGACCTGGGTGCCGTCGAGGTAGAGGCGTGCGGTGTCGCTCGCGTCGTCGAGCGTGTAGGTGAGGGTCTTCCAGACGCTGCGCGCGAGGTTCGCGTTGGAGTTGACGGTCTGCTCGGTGGTCCAGTTGCCGGTGGCGATCGAGGCCTTGTAGCCGTTGCCCGTCGTGTAGAGGTAGCCGTTCCCAGCGCCGTTCGTCGTGTTGCCGAGGCCCCAGATGAAGTAGGGCGTGCCCTGGTTCGCGTTCACCAGGACCTCGGTGCTGACCGTGATCGAGTTCAGACCCGCGAGCAGGTTGTCGGGCAGCTTGACGTAGTCGTCGGTCCCGTCGAGCGCGACGCCCGCGGCCCCGCGGGGAGCGGCTCCGTTGACGAGCGTGCCCGTGCGGCCCTTGCCCGAGCTGTCGGCGACGGTCGTGCCGCTCGTCTCGTCGAGCGCGTAGCGCAGGACGAGGCTGTCTGAGGGAGCGGCGCTCGCGGATTGGGCCGTCAGAAGAGGGACGGTGAGGGCCACGGCCGTCACGAGGACGAGTGGTCGCAGGAAAGGCTTCATCGCGCTTTGCTCCAGGGTCGGCATCTTTGCTGAGGGGAGGGAGTGTGCCGGCTTCGTACGCGGCAATGTTCACGGTAACACTATGTTGACGTCAACGTGAAGAGCCTATCCGGATCAATTCCTCGACATCCGGAGAAGAGGCGAACCGGTTCGACGAATTCCGAGAGCATCCAGGAGCGATGCAGCCGCCGATGTCCGGCCGGATCAGCCGCGGTCGTCGTCGCGCGAGCGGCTCAGCGCACGGTCCATCGCCCTCAGCGTCCGGAAGCCGGCCCGGTCGGCCACAGCCGCGCGAGCCGACGGCGAGAGCGAGGGGCTCGCGGCGAGGAGCGACGCGGCGAGGTGCACGCGCCGCTCGCGGAGGGTCGCCGCCACGGTCGTGCCCCGGCGGTGGAAGGCGCGGTCCAGCGTCGCCCGTGAGACGCCGAGACGCATCGCGAGAGCGCCGGCGGTGAAGTCCGCATCGCCCGCCTCCGCGTCGATGACGGCGATCGCGCGGAGGAGGACGCCCTCGAGTCCGTCCTCCGGACGGGCGGGCGGGAGGCTCTGCTTGATGAGAGCCGACGCGGTCGCCTCGAGCGCACGGCGCAGCTCGCTGAAGCCGGGATCGCCCGCCGAGAGGTCCGCGTTGAGGGTCGCGTTGACGAGGGAGACGAAGGCGCCGCTGTAGCTGTCGGCGGCGAGCAGCGTGCAGGACGGCCCGCCGGACTGTGCGCTCGTGAGGCCGAGCCTGCCCCAGGACGTCCTCAGCGCCAGCCAGGCGGAGTCCTCCTCCGCCCGGAACCGAGCGGAGTCGTCGCCCCGGAGGAGGGCGAGCCCGCCGGGCCGCAGACGAGCGGCCTCGAGAGGGCCGTCGACGACGATCTCGCCGGCGACCGGGACGATCAGGTCGACCTCGGCCCGGTCGAGGGCAGGGAGGGGCGGGTCCGTCCGGACGGTGCCGGGTGTGTGCCAGAGGCGGCTCAGCCGGAAGCCGTCGACGGCGAGCACGTCCCCGGCGAGATGCAGGGGCGGAGCTCCGTCGCTCGCCCAGCCGAGGCTCCTCAGCCACGCCTCCACGCGGGGACCGCTCAGCTGCAGCGTCTCGACGAGACCGCGCGGGGCGGCCGGCTGCTCGGAAGCGGTCACCGGGCTCCTTCGCAGCGGGGACGGGGTGCGCGGGCGGTGACCACGCTAGGCCGGGGGAGGGGCGCCGAGACGGCGTGGCGCGTTCCTCCTCGGACGAGGCGCCCGTCCTCGGCGGGAGGGCGGAGGCGGCCCTCCTCGCCCGCGGTCCGGCAGGACGCGGGCGGAGAGGGCCGCCGGGCGCGGATCAGCGGCAGTCGGTTCTCGCCTTGATCCAGTGGGGGTTCAGCGTGTTGTCTCCCTGGGCGGTGATCCCGGCCGCATCGGGCCCGGTGCTGGCACCGGAGCCGATCTTGGTCCACGTGTTCTGCGCCGGGCTGTAGTACCAGATGTCGCCGTTCGCCTTCACGGAGACGTTCCCATCCGCTCCCTGACCGTAGGTGCGGACGAACCCGGAGTTCTCCGGGACGGTCGCGAGCCGGGTGCCGTACTGCAGGACCCCGTCCTTGATCCAGTGGATCTCGAACGTCCCGCCCGGCCGCTGGGTCAGCCCGGCGGCGCTCGGCTCGGTGCTGGCTCCGGTGCCGATCAGGTCCCAGACGTTCCCCTGCGGGTTGTACCGCCAGATGTCGCCGTTCGACTTCACGGCGATCGTGCCGCGGGTGCCGAGGCCGTAGACGCGGACGAATCCGGAGTTGGTCGGCACCGTGGCCGTCGCGGTGCCGTACTGCAGGACTCCGTTCTTGATCCAGTGGACGTTCAGGGTCCCGGCCACGTTCGCGGAGATGCCGGCCGCGCTCGGCTCGGTGCTGGCGCCGGTGCCCAGAAGGGTCCACTCGTTGGCCTGGCGGTTGTACCGCCAGACGTCGCCGTTCGCCTTGATGGAGACGTTCCCGTCCGCGCCCTGACCGTAGGTGCGGACGAATCCGGAGTTGTTCGGAACGGTCGCGAGCGCCTTGCCGTACTGGAGGACTCCGTCCTTGATCCAGTGCGCGTTGTAGGTTCCGTCCGGCTGCTGCGTGAGCCCGGACGTGCTGGGCTCCATGGAGGCGCCCGTGCCGAGCTTCTGCCAGCCGTCCGACCGCCGGTACTGCCAGATGTCGCCGTTCGCCTTGACGGAGACATTGCCGTTCACACCCTGCGAGGAGGTGTGGATGAATCCGGAGTTCTCGGGAACAGTGGCGAGGCCCGTGCTGTACTGCAGGTCGCCGGTCTGGCGGACCGGGAACGGGGCGTTCGTCTTCGCCGAGCCGCCGAAGGCGAGGGCCGAGCCGGTCGAGGGGCCCGCGATGACGCCGCCGACCGGGATGGTGGCGACTCCGTTCGCGTCGGTCACGAAGGTGTCGGTCCCGCTCCCTCCGAAGCGGAAGCCGGGCGGGGTGTTCACCCGCACAGGGACGTTCGCGACGTTGCCGCCGGTGAGGGTCAGCGTGATCGGCGCCGTGTTGGGCGTGCACGCGATCATGGTCGGGATGGAGCTGAACACGAGGGTCTGCGTGGCAGAGGCGGCGGCGGCCGGGGTGGCCGTCGCTGCGGCGATCACGGGCAGGGACCAGGTGGCGCCGGCGACGACGGTGCGTCGCCTCAGCGGACCCTGCTCAGCGGGAGAGTTGTCGGAAGTCACAGTGAAGCTCCTCGGTCTGTCTTCTCGCCGGCGGCCTGCTCGGAGGACGGTCGTCGTCCGCTCGGCCGCTTCGGCGGGTACGACGGGCGCCGTACCGCTGGGGAGTCTTCCCGCGGGCGGGCGGTCGGCCCAAGCGCTCGGGGGCAGGTGAGGAGGAAGTGGCGCTGCCGTGAGGAGGGAGTGGTGAGCTCCGGCGCCGCTCCGAGTCGCGACAGCCCTCCCGACCGGGTGCTCCCGTCGGTCGCCCGTCGCCGCCGGGGCGCCGCCGGTGCGATGAGCGGGAGCGCAGCCGTCCGCTGTGACCGGTCCGGTGACAAACGGAGCACGCGCGGGCTGCGAATCACTCCCGTGGTGAGGCGTCAGCGTGCCCGCGAGGAGGGGGCGCCCGATGAGGTCGAGATCGGCCGAGATGTACCGGCGGATGGCCGAGCACTGGAACGGCGTGGAGGCCCGTTCTGGACTGCGGGTCGAGGCGACGGGCTCGCTCGGCTTCGAGATCGCCAGACTGTGGATCCCCGGTGGCTGCGTTCTCGAGCAGAAGCCGCAGTCGCGCTGCCCGCCGGGCGCGCATCTGCTGCTGGTCGTCGAGGGCGGAGGACGCATCCGACAGGACGGACGGATGCTCGAGTGCGGCAGTGGTGATCTGGTGGTCATCGACGCGGAGCCGCGGACCGGGGCGCGCTTCCCCCGCTCGACCGTGATCTACGCCTGGGTGCTCGGCGAGCGGGCGCTGGAGCAGCGCTGGATCACGGAGCGCTTCGGCGAGGTCCTGCCCGTCGCCGGCTGCTTCCTGGCCCCGGCGCGGGCGCTGATGAACGGTCTCCTCGACGGCGACCCCGCTCTGGCGGAGCAGCCCGCCGTCGCCCGGGCGGGCGAGGCCTTCCTGAAGGAGCTGGTCGAGGGCTCCGCACCGCGCAGGCGTCCCCGCGCCGAGGACGTCTACGGGGAGGCCATGGCCCTGATCGAGGAGCGCCACCGCGATCCCGCCTTCACCGCCGCCCGGCTCGCCCGCGAGCTCCTGGTGTCGGAGCTGACGCTGGCTCGCGCGTTCTCCTTCCTCGGGCGGACGGCCGACGACGAGCTCGAGCGGCGCCGGGCGGGCACCCTCCTGCTCCTGATCGGCGGGCGGTCCCTGGCGACGGCCGACTTCGCGCGCGCGGCCGAGGAGGCGGGCTTCGCCTCCGAGGGGAGCGCTCGCCGCGCGCTGTGGCGGCTCTCCCAGCGCCGCTGACCGGGACGGTCCCCGTGGCCGTCCTCCCGGTCCGGCGGCGGCGTGCGGCCGGATTCCGAGCGCGAGGCGCGGAGGCCTGGGAGATCCGTGCGAACGTCCGGCGGTGATCGACAGATGAGGGATTCTGTTCCTTCGACGCGGAGGAGGCGGGAGATGGGGGCCGCAGAGGAGCGGATGCAGGAGTTCATCGGCGCGTGGGACGAGCCGCAGGCGGGCGCCCGGGGACTCCGCTGGGATGCTGCGTACGGGCCGGGCCTCCGGGTGACGCGGGTCTGGGCGCCGGAGGGGATCAGGGTCGACCGTCCGCCGGCGTTCGACCGGGCTGCCGAGTCCGAGGAGGTGCACGTGTCCCTGATCGTGGAGGGCGGGGGAGACATGATCCTCGAGGAGGGCTCGCTCGAGGCGGTGCCGAACAGCGTCCTCGTCCTCGAGGCGAGGACCGCGGCACGCATCGACTACCGGCGGCCCACCCTCTCGTACACCTGGAGCTTCGACGCCGCCGTGCTCGAGCACCGGTGGGTCCGCGAGCGGATCAACGAGGTCGTGCCGGTGCGCGAGTCGGTCTGGACGCCTGCCCGTGCCCTCGCCAACAGTCTGATCGAGGGCGATCCGGCCGTGCTCGGGGCCGCCGGCGTGAGGCGGGCGAGCGAACTGCTCCTGGAGGGGATCGTCGAGCACAGCGCTCCGCGGGTCCGGACCCGGAGCGCCGACCAGGTCTACGCGGAGGCGATCCCGGTGATCGAGGCGCGCCACCGCGACCCGGCGTTCTCCGCCGCGGTGCTCGCCCGGGAGCTGCTCGTCTGCCCCCGCATGCTCGCGCAGGCTTTCGCGTTCCTCGGCCGCACGCCGGCGGAGGAGATCGAGACGCGCCGGGCGGGCACCCTCCGGCGCCGGATCGGCCTGCGGCGGCGGGGCCCTGCCGACTTCGCCCGCCTCGCCGAGGAGTGCGGCTACGCCACCCGCGAGCAGGCCGCGCTGACGCTCAGCCGCTCCGCCTCCTGAGGCCGACGGAGCGCCCCGGACACGACGGCGCCCCCTCGTCCGCGGAGGGACGAGGGGGCGCCGGGGGAGATCGGGCGGGAGCCCGGTCAGGTCTTGCTGCGGGCCATGACGGCGCGCTGGAGGAGGACGAAGACCAGGAGGATGCCTCCGGTGATGATCGTGGTCGCCTCCGGCGGGATGCCGCCGTCGCGGGTGATCAGGACGTTCATCAGTCCGAGCACCAGGGCGCCGACCACCGAGCCGAGCACGAAGCCGACGCCGCCGGTGAGCAGCGTGCCGCCGATGACGGTCGCCGCGATGGCGTCGAGCTCCCAGCCGGTGCCGGTGATGTTCTGCGCGCTGCCGAGGCGGGCGGTGTAGACCACACCGGCGAGACCGGCGAGGGTGCCGCTGATGATGTAGATGAACAGCTTGGTCCGCACCACCGGGAGGCCCATCAGGGCCGCCGACTGCTCGGAGCCGCCCATCGCGTAGACCGTGCGGCCCAGGCGGGTGCGGTGGAGCACGAAGAACGCGCCGGCCACGACGAGGATCGCGATGATCACGCCGGGGCTGATGACGAAGTCGTTGACCTTGGGGCCGTCGATCAGCTTGATCGGCGTGGCCAGGCTCAGCACGGCCGAGTCCTCGGGGAGGCGCTCCGGGACGGTGCTCAGCATGGAGGCGAGACCGCGGGCCAGGAACATCATCGCGAGCGTCGCGATGAACGGCTGCACGTTGAAGTACTGGATCAGGACGCCGGAGATCACGCCGAACAGTGCGCCGATCACGACCATCAGGACCATCACGAGCCAGGGGTTCCAGCCGGCGTTGATCAGGAGCACGCCGCTCACGCTGCTGAACGCGATCACCGCGCCGACCGAGAGGTCGATGCCGCCGGTGAGGATCACGAAGGTGAGGCCCACGGCGAGGATGATCAGGTGCGCGTTGTTGACCAGCAGGTTCGAGATCGTGCTCGCCTGCAGGATCCGGCCGTAGGCGGCCTCGCCGTAGACGATCATCCCGAAGAAGATGATCAGCGCGGCCAGGGTGGGCAGCTTGTCCAGGTGCTGGCTCAGCCAGCCGCGCGCCCCGGAGGTGCGCTTGGTGCTCGCCGGAGGGGCGGAGCGGGTCATCACGGCACTCATGCGGGGATCGCCTCTTTCTGCGGGACGCTGCGGCGCGCCTCGCGACGGGACTTGAAGGCGGAGCGGACGCGCTCGGACTGCAGGAGGCAGAGCGCGACGATGACGATCGCCTTGAAGGCGGGCGTCGCGGAGGACGAGACTCCGAGGAACACGACGGTCTTGTCGAGGGTGGCGATCAGGATCGCGCCCACGGCGGCACCGGTGATGTTGAACTTGCCGCCGGCGAGCGAGGTGCCGCCGATGACGACCGCGAGGATCGCGTCGAGCTCGAGCTGGTAGCCGGTGCGCGAGACGTCGACCGTCATCACGCTCGCCGTGGCGAACACGCCCGCGACTCCGGCGAGGATCCCGCTGCCGATGTAGGCGGTCATCAGCAGGCCCCGGCGGTTGATGCCCGCGAGGCGGGCCGCCTTCGGGTCCATGCCGATGGCCTCGATCATCAGGCCGAGCGCGCTGCGGCGCACCAGGACTCCGACGACCACGACGATCGCGATGGCGAGGAGGAACACGACCGGGAGCCCGAAGACGTACCCGTTCGCGAGCCAGCGGAAGGGCTCGTTGGTGGCGGCGGTGTTCTGGCCGCCGGTAATGACCTTCGCCAGGCCGCGGCCCGCGAGCATCACGACGAGCGTGCTGATGAAGGGCTGGAGGCCCACCACCGAGACGAGGACGCCGTTCACGGCTCCGAGCACGGCGGCCACCAGGAGGGCGACCGCGAAGGCTCCCGCTGCCGCGCCGAGCGAGTCGGGCGCTCCCGCGGAGTTGAGGAACTCCATCGAGACGGCGCCGGCGACGACCATGATCGAGCCGACCGAGAGGTCGATGCCCCCGGTCGCGACGACCAGGCACATGCCGACGGCGATCATCAGGATCGGAGCGGCGGCGCGGGCGATGTCGATGACGTTGCCGACGAGGTAGCCGGTGGTGGGGCTGACCGAGACGGCCAGGTAGCCCGGGTCCTTGACGACGTTGACGAGGAGGAGCAGGGCGATCGCCACGACTCCCCAGAAGTACTGGCGGCGGATGATCCCGCCGAGGACGGATCCCCGGGCGGGTCGGGTGTCGCTGCTCATGATGCGGCCTCCTGCGTGGCGCTCTCGAGGACGACGACGTCCTCGTCGACGACTCCCTCTGCGGCGATGGTAGTGACGATCGACTCCGCAGTGACAGCGGGACCGTTGAGGATCTCCGCGATCACGCGGTGGTCCTTCAGGACGATGATGCGGTCGCTGAGGCGGACGACCTCGTCGAGCTCGGACGAGATGAAGACCACGGCGACGCCCTCGCCGGCGAGGGCGACGACCTTCTCCTGGATCTCGGCCTTCGCTCCGACGTCGATGCCGCGGGTTGGCTCGTCGAGGATGAGGATCTCGGGGGCGGTGGCGAGCCAGCGGCCGAGGAGGACCTTCTGCTGGTTGCCGCCGGAGAGCTTGCTGATCGGGCGGTCGGGGTCGGCCGGGCGCACGTTGAGCTCGACGAGGTACTTGCCGACGATCTCGTCCTTCTCCTTCTTGGAGAGGGGGCGGGCCCAGCCGCGCTTGGCCTGCACGCCGAGGATGAGGTTCTCGCGGACCGAGAGGTCGCGGATGATGCCCTCGTCGCGGCGGTTCTCGCTCGAGAACGCGATCTTGTGGGCGAGGCCGGCGGTCGGCGTCGGGACGTCGATCTTCTTGCCGTGCATCGTGATCTCGCCGGTGTCGGGCTTGTCGACGCCGTAGATCAGGCGCGCGAGCTCGGTGCGGCCGGAGCCGAGGAGCCCGGCGAAGCCGACGACCTCGCCGCGGTGCAGCGTCAGGTCGGTGCTCTCGATGGAGCCCTTCTTGCCGATGCCCTTCGCGGTGTAGAGCGGGGCGTCGCGGTAGAGGTGGTCCTGGCTCTCGCGCTCGGAGTCGAGGGAGCGCAGCGCCGCGATGTCCTTGCCGATCATCTTCGAGATCAGCGAGGTGCGGTCGAGCTCGTGGGTCAGGTACTCGCCGACGAAGGTGCCGTTGCGCAGCACCGTCAGGCGGTCGCTGATCGCGTAGACCTGGTCGAGGAAGTGCGAGACGAAGAGGATCGCGACGCCCTCCGCGCGGAGGCGGCGGATGACCACG
Source organism: Rathayibacter sp. AY1A4 (assembly GCF_002930955.1). NCBI lineage: Bacteria > Bacillati > Actinomycetota > Actinomycetes > Micrococcales > Microbacteriaceae > Rathayibacter > Rathayibacter sp. AY1A4. Next base: position 26,099 of record NZ_PSTN01000005.1, read on the forward strand.
AAGAGGTTCTCGACCTCGTTCGCGTCCAGGCTCGAGGTCGGCTCGTCGAGGATGAGCACCTTGGAGTCGCTCACCGTCGAGCGGCTGATCGCGACCAGCTGCTGCATCGCGATCGAGAGCGAGGCGAGCGACTGGCGCGTGTTGAGGTGGCCGAGGCCGAGCTTCTCGAGCGCGACCTTCGCGGCCTGGTGCGTGGCCTTCCAGTTGATGCCGAAGGGTCCGCGGACCTCGTAGCCGAGCATCACGTTCTCTCCGATGGAGAGGTTCGTGACCAGGTTGACCTCCTGGTACACGGTGGAGATGCCCGCGGCCTGCGAGTCGGCGGTGCCGGTCAGGCGACGGGTCTCCCCGTCGATCACGATGTCTCCGCTGTCGATGCGGTAGACGCCGGTGAGGGCCTTGATGAGCGTGGACTTGCCGGCGCCGTTCTCACCCATGAGGGTGTGGACCTCGCCCGGGAACAGGCGGAAGTCGACGCCGTCGAGGGCTTTCACGCCGGGGAAGCTGATCGAGATGTTCTTCATCTCGACGATCGGAGGCGAACCTGTCATGTCGCGTCGTTCCGTTCTCGAGCGGGGCGCAGCCGAACAGGTGCGCCGAAGGGTCGGAGCGACCGGGGCCGGCGGAGAGCCGGCCCCGGTCGCTCCGGGGGAGTGGTGCCGCGTCGAGGACGACGCCGGGCGACCGGTGGTGCTGAGCGACTAGAACTTGCGGTCGGGCAGCGCGGTGGTGGCGGCCTCGGGCGAGTCGAAGGTCTCGCTCGGGACGACGATCGAGGACTCGACCGTCTCGCCGGCCAGGGTCTTCTCGACCGCGTCGAGGGCGGTCTCGCCGAACAGCGGGTTGTACTCGGCGACGAAGCTCAGCTCGCCGTCGGCCAGCGCCTGCAGGGCGTTCTTGGTGCCGTCGATCGTGGCGATCTTGACGTCGGTGCCGGGGGTGAGGCCGGCCTCCTGGACGGCCTGGACGGCGCCGAGACCCATCTCGTCGTTCTGTGCGAAGACCAGCTGGACGTCGTTGTTGTTCGACTTCAGGACGGTCTCGAAGACGCTCTTGGCCTCTTCGGTGGACCAGTTCGCGGTCTGCGCGCCGATCTTGGTGAACTTCGAGTCGGCGCCGATGACCTCGTCCCAGCCCTCGTTGCGCTCGTTGACGACCGAGACGCCCGCGGGGCCCTCGAGCGTGAAGTACTTCGCGCCGCTCGGGAAGGTGGTCTTGGCCCAGTCGGCGACCGAGGTGCTGACCGCGATGTTGTCGGGCGCGATGCGGGTCACGTAGAGGTCGGTGTTGTCCGGCTCGATGCCGCGGTCGATCAGGATGACCGGGATCTCGGCCTCCTGGGCGCGCTCGAGCGAGTCCTCCCAGCCGGAGCCCTCCGTGGCGGAGAGCAGGATGATGTCGACGCCCTCGTCCACGAAGGAGGTGAAGGAGTCGATCTGCGACTTCTGGTCTCCGTTGGTGGCGGGTGCGTACTTCAGGTCGAAGCCGGCGTCCTTGGTGAACGTGTCCTCGATGTTGGTCTCGTTCGCCTGGCGCCACGCGCCCTCGGGGCCGACGGCCACGAAGCCGACGGTGGTGAGGTCACCGCTCGAGCCGGAGCCCGAATCGGTGCCGGAACCGCCCGAGCAGCCCGCGAGTCCGAACGCGAGTGCGCCGACTGCTGCGAAACCCAGGAACTGGCCGATACGCCTCGTCTTGGACATAGATCTCCTCCTTGAGATCGCGGGCACGAAGAGCGCGCCCGAGATGGTGGACCCCGAAAGGGCCTCGAATGCGGGCCTAGCGGCCCGAGGTGCGGTGAGTGCAGGATGTGCAGTGGGCGCCGGCCGAAGCAGCGCCACGTCGAAATGTTACCGTGAACAATTCTTGTGACGCAACAGCACGGCGGTGCGCTTCGGTAACGATCCGGTCGCGGGGCCCGCAGGGCCCGATGGCAACCCTCTGCCCGGTGGTCGGGCCCGGGAGTAGCTTCCCTGGCCATGATGCTCCCTCGATCGCGCTCCGTCCCCGCGACGGCCGCGACGGCGGCCCTCGTGCTCGCGCTCTGCGGATGCTCCGCGGACGGCACGGCGGCCCGCCGCGCGGCCGACGCCTTCCTCTCCGCGCTCGCCGACGGCGACGGCGCCGCGGCGTGCGCGCTGCTCACCGGCTCCGCCCGCGAGGCCGTGGAGGACCGGGAGGGCGACTGCCCCGGCGGCGTGCTGGAGCTCGGGATCGCGGAAGACGGAGCAGGGGACGCCGAGGTCGACGGCCGGGCGGCGATCGTGCGCTCCGGCGGCACCGCGGTGTTCCTCACCCCGGGCGACGACGGCTGGCTGGTGCGCGCGGCGGGGTGCACGCCGGTGGCGGACGCGCCCTTCGACTGCGTCCTGGACGGGAGCTGACGTGCGCACCGCTTCCGCCCTGTACTACGCCGTGATCGTGCTCGGCCTGATCGGGTTCTTCGCCGTCGGGATCCTCGGGAGGTGAGCCGGATGCGCCGCTTCCTGCGCGAGAACGGACTCTCGCTGTTCTTCCTCGCGATCTTCCTGCTCGCTCTCCTCGGGCAGTCGTTCGCCGGGCTCGCCGCGTACAACGACACCCAGGTCGCGGAGGGGCTGCGGGAGGTCGGCTACTGGCGCTTCGTCACCTCCTCCGACTTCGCGATCGACGTCGCCGAGAACTGGCAGTCGGAGTACCTCCAGTTCTTCCTCTACATCGGCGCGACCGTCTGGCTCGTGCAGCGCGGCTCGCCCGAGTCGAAGCGGGTGGGCGAGGAGGGCCTCGAGACCGACGAGCAGCAGAAGGCGGGGGCGTCCGCGGAGGACGACTCGCCGCCCTCGGCGTCCGCCGGCGGCCTGCGGCAGGCGCTGTTCTCGCACTCGCTGCTGCTGGTGATGGGGGCGGTGTTCCTGCTGTCCTGGGCGGCGCAGTCGGTGACGGGCGTCGTGGCCTACAACGAGGAGCAGCTGACGAGCCTGGAGGCGCCCGTCGACTGGCTCGGCTACGTCTCCTCCGCCGACTTCTGGAACCGGACGCTCCAGAACTGGCAGTCGGAGTTCCTCGCGGTGGGCAGCATGGCGGCGCTCGCCGTGTTCCTGCGCGAGCGCGGGTCGAGCGAGTCGAAGAAGGTGGGCGATCCGCACGGACGGACGGGGATCTGAGTGGTCAGGGTGCGTCGGATCGGACGCGGATCTCGTCGCCCTCGAGGGCGAACCGCAGGGACGTGCCGATCGGGAACCGCTCGCGCAGGGCCTCCGGCGCCGCCGACGTCACGGTGAACTGCGCGACCGCGGGGAACGCTCCGGCCGTGCAGCCCTGGAAGAACAGGCCGTCCTGCGGCTCGGCGGTCCGCACGATGGAGAGGCACGAGCCGGCGCTCGAGGAGCGGCGCTGCCGGACGACGGTGAGCCCCGTGTCGGCGGGCAGGCTCTGCCGCACGACGGTGAGCCCGCCGAAGTCCTCGGTGGTGACCGATCCGTCGAACCCCAGTCCCTCCCAGCCGGGGAGGTCGGTGCCGTTCGACAGCGGCAGCACGGCGACCTCGCGGCCGGGCGGTGCGTCCTCGGCGGTGGCGAGGAGGGTGGCCCCCGCGGCGACGGCGGCCGTCGCGGCCAGCGCGGCGGGGAGGAGGAGGCCGCGCCGACGGGAGCGGCGGGGCGGGACGTGGCCGCGGGGGTCGGACGCCTCGTCGGCGGAGGCGTCCGCGGGAGGTGCCGCGTCCTCCGGCGCCGCGTCCCGGGAGACCGCGGGAACCACCGCGTCCGGCAGTGCGGTGCCGAGGGCGGGACGGACGCGGGCCTCGAGCGCGGAGAGCCGGGCGAGCGCGCCGGGGTCCCGCTCGATGTCGGAGCCTCGGCCGTAGGCGCGCCGCTGCAGCTCCGCGAGCTCGTCCGGTCGCTGATCGTCCACCCCCGGATCCTCGCAGGCCCGGCGCCCGAGCGGGACCCGCCGGCGCGTCGAGGTCCTGGCGGTCGAGCAGCCCGGACGGCTCATCGAGACCCGGTGGACGGTGCGGCCGCTCGGCTGGCGGGGGAGGTCAGTCGTCGTCGTCGTCGAGGTCGTCGTCGCGGTCGGCGGCGATCATCTCGACGATCGTGTCGACGGTGAGCCAGGGGCCGTTGCTGACCTCGCCGATCTTCTCGCGGTCCTTGAACACGACGATGCGGTCGCTGAGGCGCACCACCTCCTCCAGCTCGGACGAGATGTAGACGACGGTCACCCCCTCCTTCGCGAGCTGCGCGATGTGCGCCTGGATCTCGACCTTCGACGCCACGTCGATCCCGCGCGCCGGCTCGTCGAGCACGAGCAGCCGCGGACGGGTCGCGAGCCACCGCGCGAGGACCACCTTCTGCTGGTTGCCTCCGGAGAGGTACTTCACCGGGATGTCCGGGTCGGCCGGCGAGATGTTCAGCGCCTCGACGTAGGTGCGCACCAGGGTGTCGGTCTCGGCGGCCGACAGCGGGTGCGCCCAGCCGCGCAGAGCCTGCAGGCCCAGCACGAGGTTCTCGCGGAGGGAGAGGTCGCCGATGATCCCGTCCTCGCGGCGGTTCTCGCTCGAGTGGGCGATGCGGTGGCGCAGGCCCGACACCGGGTCGGAGATGCGGGCGGGCTCGCCGTCGATCAGCACCTCGCCGGTGTCCGGCTTCTCGACCCCGCTCACCAGCGACGCCAGCTCGGTGCGCCCCGAGCCGCGCAGGCCCGCGAAGCCCACGATCTCGCCGCGGTGCAGCTCCAGATCGGTCGGGCCCACGGCGCCGCGGCGACCGATCCCGTGCGCGCGGTAGATCGCCGGGCCGACCGGCTGGCGGCGGTGCTCGCGGCGGTCGGAGCCGATCTGCCGCAGCGCGTCGATGTCCTTGCCGATCATCTTCGCGATCAGCTCGGCGCGGTCCATGGTGTGCGCCGGGTACTCGCCGACGGTGCCGCCGTCGCGGAGCACCGTCAGCCGGTCGCTGAGGGTGAGGACCTGCTCGAGGAAGTGCGAGACGAACAGGATCGCGACGCCCTGGTCGCGCAGCCTCCGCAGCACCGTGAAGAGGCGGGCCACGTCGCTGAGGTCGAGGCTGGAGGTGGGCTCGTCGAGCACGAGCACGCGTGGACGGTCGACCATCGCGCGGCTGATCGCGACCAGCTGGCGGATCGCCGGCGAGAGCGAGCGCAGCGGCAGGTGCGGATCGAGGTCCTCCAGGCCCAGCTCGGCGAGCATCTCGGCCGCGCGGTGGTGGGTGCGCGACCAGGAGATGCCGAAGCGGCCGCGGACCTCGTGGCCGAGCATCACGTTCTCGCCGATGCTGAGGTTGTCGGTGAGGCGCTCGTCCTGGAACACGGCCGTGATGCCCGCTGCCTTCGCCTCCGCCGGGCCGCTGAAGCGCCGGGCGACGCCGTCGACGAGGATCTCGCCCGCGTCGGGCTGGTGGATGCCGGTGAGCGTCTTGATCAGCGTGGACTTGCCCGCGCCGTTCTCGCCCATCAGTCCGTGGATCTCGCCCGGCACCAGCCGCAGGTTCCCGTCCTTCAGAGCGGGTCCGGAGGCGAAGGAGACGCGGATGCCGGTCATCTCGACGACGGGTGCCGCGGAGCTCCGGGTCGTCCTCGATGAGATCGCCACGTGCCGTCCTCGGTTCGTGTGCGGCGCGCCGTCAGGGTCCGGCGTGCCAGGGGCTGCCGCCGATGATACGCGAGCGCATGCGGCGGGACGGGAACAGGAGGGTCACGATCGGGGAGCGGCCGTGGAGGAGCGGATCACCAGCTCCGTGGGGATCCGGGTGCGCTGCGGGATCTCCTGGCCGCGGATCCTCCCGTGGATCACCTCGGCGACCGTCGTCCCCAGCTTGTCGAAGTCCTGGCGGACCGTCGTCAGCGGCGGGAGGAAGTGGCGGGCGGTGGGCAGGTCGTCGAAGCCGACGATGCTCATGTCCTCGGGCACGCGGATCCCGCGCTCGACGAGGCCGTGGATCACTCCGAGCGCCATCTCGTCGTTCGCGACGACCATCGCGGTGAAGTCGGGCACCGACTGCAGGCTCGCGGCGAAGTCGTACCCGGAGTCCGGGGTCCAGTCGCCGATGACGATGGGGCGCTCGTGCATCCCCCACGACTTCGCGCGGCTGTGGAAGGCGCGCTCGCGGGCGCGCGCGTCGAGCCAGTCGAGGGGGCCGGAGAGGTGCAGCACGTCGCGGTGGCCGAGGTTGCCCAGGTGGTCGACGGCCTGGAACATGCCGGCCTGCTGGTCGACCGAGACGGTGAGGAAGCTCGGATCCTTGTCGCTCTTCACCACGAGCGTCGGCACGCCGATCTCGACGGTGCGGAGGGTCGCCACGGAGGAGGAGCGCGGCGCGATCACGCAGAGCGCGTCGATCCCGAGGCCCATCAGGTGGTCGATCGCGTCGGTGGGGGTCATCTCGAGGTCCGGCCGCAGCGCGACGGAGGTGATCGAGTACCCCTTCTCGCGGGCGGCGCGCTCGATCGCGCGGAGGGTGCTCGACGGCCCGTACTCGGCGCCGCTCTCGATCATCACGCCGATGCGGTCGGTGCGCTGCGTGACGAGGGAGCGGGCGGCGATGTTCGGCCTGTAGTTGAGCTCGTCGACCGCCTCGAGGACCTTCTGGCGGGTCGACTCCTTGATGTTGGGGTGCCCGCTGAGCACGCGCGACACGGTCATGTGCGAGACGCCCGCGACCGCCGCGACATGGCGGAGGTTCGGCCGATCGGCCATGAGAGGACCTCCTCCGCTCCCCGGGCGGGTGAGCCGCGCCACCCCGGCGCGGACGAGGCTCAGAGGGCTCGGCTGCCGGGGGTGGCACCAGCATAGTCAGGCGGGGCCGACCTCCCGGTGGGCGCCTCCTGAGCGGGCGGGCATCGTCCGATCCGCTGCGGCATCCGCGGTGGCGCAGGACGGGCGGGACCGTCCCGGTCGCGTCGCTCTCACTGCGGTCCTCGATGATCGAGGGGGCTCCGGCGCCCCTGCCGCCGGGGAGCCCCGTGAAGCGGAGGACATGCCGTTCCCTGCTGCGCTCGATGTCGCGGAGGCACGAATCGACTGTCGACTCCGCGTTCGGAGACTCGGAGTAGAAGCTCTTCTCGAGAGAGCACTCGTACGGGCCGTGCTCACGAGCGATGACATGAGCCGTACGGCTGCGGAGAAGGATCTCGGCACGGGCCAGTCGAGCACACAGGCTCTGCCGCAGCGCTTCATCTGCGTCGCAGACCGCTCGGACGTCCTCGAACGAGACTCCGTCCGCGAACGAGTCGTCCCCGTCGTGCGGAGCCCGCTGGAAGTAGCGGGCGTACCCGGAGAAGCGGTAGTAGTTCTGCGCGGCCAGGTAGCTCGTGCAGGCCTCCCCGTCGGCGATGCCGAGCCCGCGGTCACGGAGGAGCTGGACCTGCTGCTTCCACGACAGGCTCGGTCTCCGTGCCATCGCAGTACCTCGGTGCCGAAGAAAAAGGCCCCTCCCATGTGAGCATCGCGGAGAGGCTTGGGAGGGGGTCGATCGGATCGAATCTACCAGGCGTCCCTCAGCCGTGGTCCCTGCGGCGCCACTCGACCAGCAGGTGGCACGAGTGCTGATCGGACCATCGCCGCAGGACGGAGAGGGCCGACCGCCGCGGCGCCGAACGCTGCGGGTCTTCGAAGGCGCGGGGCGGGCGAGTACTCTCGGGAGCCTCATGGCACGCGACAACGAACCGACCGTCACCCTCACCGATCCGCTCGAGGAGCGCCTGCGCGCGCAGGTCGCCCGCGAGGGGGAGCGCAGCGTCGCCCTGCGATCAGCGGCCCTGCTCACCGGCGGCTACGAGGGCGAGTCCTTCCTCCTCACCGTGGGCGGCGAGCACGCCGACGGGATCCTCAAGGGAGCGCCCTCCCTCTACTGGCCCGAGCTCTGGGGCGCCCGCGCGCTCCTCTACGTCTGGGACGACGACGCCGCCGACGCGGTGACCGCCGGACTCGCGAACCCCTCCTGGCGCGTCCGCGAGATGTGCGCCCGCGTCTGCGCCGAGCGCGTGCTGGGCGGGCAGAAGAAGCTGTCCCGCCTGACCACCGACGAGCACCCCCGGGTCCGCGCGGCCGGAGCGCGCGCTCTCGTGGCGGCCGCTCTGGCGGGGATCTCCTCCGGTCGCGACGCGAAGGGCGAGTTCGCGGCGAGCGTCGAGGCCGTCCTGACGGGCATGCTCCGCGACCCGGACCGCGACGTCCGCCGCGCCGCGCAGCAGTCGGCCGACGCGCTGCGGGACGCCCGCTCAGCCTGAGCGGACCGTCCGCCGGCGGTCGAGGCGTCGCGAAGGGCCGCCTCCCGGCTCGGATGACGACCGTTCGTGACGCCTCGGAGCCCCGGGGGCTCAGCCGACCAGGTGCGTCGCGCGCTCGAAGGCGCGCTTCAGCTCGTCGCGCTTGCGGGGCTGGCTCATCGCCCGCTGGCCGGGGCTCCACGAGTCGATGACCGTCGGGCCGTCGACCAGGTACGGCTCGATGTTCTTCTTCCAGCCGCTGGTCGGCGCGGTCCCGGCGTTGACGACGACCCGCAGGTCGGGGAGCAGCGGCAGGAGCCGACGCAGCTCCATCGCGCCCTGCCGCACCTCGTCCGCGTCGGGGGCGCCGTCGAGCTGCCACGGCACGATGTTCCAGACCAGGGTGCGGGCGTGCAGTCCGACCTCGTCGCGGAGGGTCCAGGTCGAGGCGGCGGTCGCGTCGTCGTTGTCGACCGAGACGAAGCCGGAGCCGTCGGGGCCGGTCGACATCGGTCCCGGGGCCTCCAGCACGATGAGCGCACGCGCCTCGACGCCGGCCTCGGCCGGGTCGAAGTCGGGCACCACGGCACCCGGATGCCTGCGGGTGCGCCGGGCGAGGAGCTCCTCGCGGAACGCCCGGAGGGGCTGCACCGAGGGCTCGTCCTCGAGCAGGGCCCGGCGCTCGTCGAGGGCGGAGCGGTCGCGGAAGCCGTACGGCTCGGTCAGGAACACCCTCCGAGGCTAGTCGCGATCCGCCCAGCCGCGGCGGGCGGGCCTGCGGGCGCCCTCCTGGGTGACCCCGGCAGGGCCTGGCTCGCGCCGCCCCCGGCTCCTACGGTCTGACTGCAGTCGAGAATCTGGACCGGAGGGGGTCACCGTGTCGGACGAGCCGTCAGTGAGCATCGGGGTTCCGTACGTCGAAGGGGGGTCGTCGCCGCAGGTGCTGGACGTGTACAGCAGGTCGGTGTCCCCGGCCGAGGACGCTGCTCGGCCGGCCGTCGTGCTGATCCACGGCGGCGGGTGGTTCCGGGGGGACAAGAGCAAGGAGCGGGCGCTCGCGACGATGCTGGTCGACGCCGGCTACCTCGTGTTCGCGGCGGACTACCGCGAGGCTCCGGACTCGGTCTTCCCGGCCAGCAGGGACGACGTGCTCGCCGCGGAGCGGTGGGCGGTCGCGTCCGAGTGGGCGTTCGACCGGAGCAGGCTGGCGTTCTTCGGCGGATCGGCGGGCGGGAACCTGGTCGTGGAGGCCGCGATCGCCACCGGTCGGCCCGCCGTCAGCTGGTCGGGGATGTTCGACCTCCTCGGCATCGTCGAGGCGACCGACGACCTCCCGGCCACGCCGACGACGCAGGACCTCGACGCCATGAAGAGCGCCGACATCAACCAGACCGGCCGGAACGACGCCTTCCTGCGCTGGACGATCCTCAACGAGGTCGGGGGCGACCGCGGGCTGCTCACCGCCGCCTCCACGACGCGCCACGCCTCCCCGGACGGCGGGCCGGTGTTCCTGGCCAACTCGCTCGGCGAGTTCGTCCCCGTGAGCGACGCGCAGGCCATGCAGGCGGCGCTCTCCGCGGTCGGAGTCGCCAGCACGCTGCAGCTGATCCCGGGCACCCGTCACGCCGAGGGGTACACGGAGGCGGCCATCGGCCCCTCGCTCGCCTTCCTCCGCGACGCCCTCCCGTCGGCCCGAGCATGACGACGACGGAGTTCGCCGGAGTCGGAAACGTCTTCTACTTCGTCGACGACCTCGACGCCGCGATCGCCTGGTACTCGGCGCGGCTCGGGCGCGAGCCCGTCGTCCGCGGCGGGGCGCTCGTGGCCTACGACCTGGACGGCACCCGCCTGACGCTGCACGAGCGGGACGAGCTGAACCGGCCCGGACCCGACGGCACGAGCCCGTACTGGACGGTCCCCGACGTCGACGCCGTCGTCGCCGACTGGACGGCGAACGGCGCCGTCGCCCACCGCGGTCCGAAGACGGTGTTCACGGGGGAGCGGCTGTGCCAGCTGCTGGACCCGTTCGGCAACCTCTTCTCGGTGCGGCAGGCCGTGCCCCGTGACTGAGGACGTCGCTCCGGCTCCCGCCGCCCCGGCGCAGACGTCCGCGCCGACGCAGCCGTCGGCCTGGGCGCCCATGGCGATCACCGCCTTCCGCGTGCTGTGGTTCGCCCAGCTGGGCAGCAACATCGGCACCTGGATGCAGACCGTCGGAGCCCAGTGGTACCTGGTCGAGGCGGCCGCGGGCGCGGCGGTCGTCGCGCTCGTGCAGACAGCGAGCCTGGCGCCCTCGATCCTCGTCGCCCTCCCCGCGGGCGTGCTGGCCGACTCGCTCGACCGGCGGCGGCTGCTCATCTGGGGGTCGTCGGCCAGCGCGCTGCTGGCGGCCGCTCTGACGGTCGTGGCGGCGGTCGGCGCGCTGACGCCGTGGACGATCCTGGCCTTCACCTTCCTGCTCGGCATCACCTCCACCCTGACCTCGCCGGCCTGGCAGGCGATCCAGCCGGAGCTCGTGCCCCGGAACCTGATCGCGGCGTCGTCGGCCCTCGGCGGCGTGACCGTGAACGGCGCCCGCGCGGTCGGCCCGGCCCTGGCGGGAGTCGTCCTCTCGGCGTTCGGCGCTCCGGTGGTCTTCGGCATCAACGCCCTGAGCTTCATCGGCGCCGTGCTCGCCCTGCTCTGGTGGAAGCGGCCGGCGCAGACCGGCCTCGACGACCGCGAGCAGTTCGGCGCCGCGCTGAAGGGAGGGATCCGGTACGTCGCCTCCGCGCACCTCGTCCGCCGGATCCTCCTCCGCTCCGCGCTCTTCGCCCTGCCCGCCAGTGCGCTCTGGGCGCTGCTGCCGCTCACCGCGAAGCGCCTCCAGCTCGACTCCAGCGGCTACGGCTTCCTCCTCGGGGCCCTCGGTGCCGGCGCCGTGCTCGGCGTCTTCGCCCTGCCGCTCGCCCGCCGGAAGCTCTCGGACGACGTCGTGATCGGGGCGAGCGCCGTGCTGTTCGCGGCGGGGACGCTCGCGGCGGCCTTCCTGCCCCTCGTCCCGGCGCTGCTGCTGCTGGTCCTCGCGGGGCTGGCCTGGATCGGCACCCTCACCGTGCTGAACGCGGCGCTGCAGCTCACGCTGCCGCAGTGGGTGCGGTCCCGCGGAGCCTCGATCTACATCCTGGTCTTCATGGGGACCATGGCGGTCGGCTCGATCGGCTGGGGTCTGGCCGCGCAGGTGCTCGGCACCGCGCCCGCGTACGCCGCGGCGGCCGCTCTGCTCCTCCTCGTGGCGGCCAGCGTGCGGGTGCTGCCCCTGCTGCCGGGGACGGGCACCGTCGACCGCAGCATCTCGATGTCGTGGCCCACGCCCACGCTGGTGTTCGAGCCGGAGCCGACGGACGGGCCGGTGATGGTGCAGATCTCGTGGACGGTCCGCCCCGGCTCCCTCGCGGACTTCCGATCGGCCATGCGGCTGCTGGAGAGCTCCCGCCGCCGGACCGGCGCCTCGCGGTGGGCGCTCTACCGGAGCGGGGAGGAGGCCGACGTGCAGCTGGAGACGTTCATGGTGCCCTCGTGGGGCGAGTTCCGGCGGCAGGAGACCCAGCGGCTCACCGGCCGCGACCGCGAGATCCGCGCGGCGGCGCTGACCCACGCCGACGGCGATCCTGTCGAGCGGCACTTCTTCCCGAGCGCGACGCCCTCCTCCTGAGAGAGGGAGCGGCGGCGAGCCGTCCCCGCGATCGTCGAGACGGCCGGCGAGCGGTGTCCCGGCGGCAGGCGGACGCCTCGCCGCGCGTCCCGGGCGCGAGGGCGGAGGTGCGCTGCGGTCAGCCGCCGACGGTGGAGCCGAAGCCGGACTTGCCGGAGGAGCCGAAGCCGCCGGAGAGGGTCGCCTTCGAGCCGACGGTCGAGCCGGCCGGTGCACGCTGCACGACGTCGGGCTGGGTCGCTCCGCGGGCCGCGAAGCCGCCGGACGCGACGGGCGCCCAGCTGGTCGCCCGCGTCGAGTTCCAGCGCGAGGACGCGAAGATCAGCGGGCCGAGCCAGAAGCCGCCGGCGTAGTGCCCGCGGTACTCGTCGGTCGCCTCGCACAGCTGCTCGGGGTCGTCGCCGACCTCCTCGCCCTGCGCCTGGAGCTGGGCGATCTGCTCCCGCACGTCGGCGAGGCAGTCCTCGCGGCTCGCGTAGACGGGGCGCTCGGCGTTCTCGGGGATGACGTAGTCCTGGCCGTCGGCTCCCGTGGCGACGACGCCGTCGGTCGAGGGGCCGCCGTTCGCGAGGGCGACGGCGAGTCCGACCGCGCCGACCGCGACCGCGCCGCCGATGAGCAGGCCGCGGCGGTTCTTCGCGATGCCGCTGATGCCGACGCTCCGGGAGCGGTGGGGAGCGGTGCGGGTGGAGCCGTCGCCGGACCCGCTGCTCGTTCCGCCGCTCGGCGTGCCGGAGCCCGCCCCGGGCTCGCGGCTGCCCCAGTCGTTCCCGGAGCTCGGCGTCCCCGAATCGCCGGGGGTGCGGTCGTCGTCCGTCATCGGGTCTCCTCGTCCTGCGGGCGGGCCGCGCGGGTGTCCTGCGGCCGGTCGTGCTCGGGGGCGCCGTACTCGGGCGCGGGGGTGCCGGGCGCGGGAGCGCCGTAGGCGGGGGTGGCGCCGTGCCCGGGGCGGGAGGCGGCCGACGCGCCGTCCGCGGCCGTCGCGACCCCGTCGCTCCGTCCGCCCTCGATGTAGTGGGGGACGAACTCCGCCAGGTCGCCGGTGATCAGGCCGCTCGTCTCGCGCACGTCGATGCCGGCCGGGGTCTCGCCGACGATCCAGCTGCCGATGACGACGGTCTTCCCGTCGACCCGGGCCAGCTCGGCGCGCTCCTGGTGGATGAAGCCCTCGGCGCCGTAGCTCCCGCCGTTCTCGGCGACGACCGAGCCGTCGGCGTCGAGGACCGTCACGTTAGCGCCCTCCCGGCCCAGGCGCGGCTTGCGCACCTGCGCGGTGCCGGGCAGCGGATGCACGGAGGCGGGCAGCAGGTTCGGGTGGCCGCGGAACATCTCCCACAGCACCACCAGCAGCTGCTTGTTGCTGAGCAGGAGCTTCCACGCCGGCTCGACCCAGCGGGTGCGCTCGCGCCGGTCGAGGAGGAGGCCGCCGAACTGCTCGCCGAGCATCCACTCCCACGGGTACAGCTTGAAGACGTGGCGGATCGGCTCGCCGTCGCCGTCGAGGAAGCCGGCGCCGTCGAGCTCGTAGCGGATGTCCTCGACGAAGATCAGCTTGGGGTCGAAGCCGGCCTGCGCCGCGGTCTCGGCCATGTAGGCGACGGTGTCGGCGTCCTCGACGATCAGCTCGCCGTCTCCGGAGTCGTGCAGCGACGCGAGGTGCAGCCGGGCGCCCTCGTCGAGGCTCCAGCGCTCGAGGCGGAGGTGGCGCCACTGCTCGACGAGCTGCTCGTGCAGGCTGTTGAACTGGTCGGCGTCGGGACCCTTCGTCTCGACGAGCCACTGCCACTGGGCCGCGGCCGTCTCGACCAGCGAGGTCGGGGTGTCGGCGTTGAACTCGAGTAGCCTCACCGCGCCCGCGCCGTCGTAGGCGAGATCGAAGCGGCCGTAGACCGTGGGGTCGTCCTCATCCCACGAGGTGCGCACCAGGTCGTGGAAGCGGGGCGGGATGCCGAACTCGGCGAAGCGGCCCTTCCGCACCACGAGCTCGCACGCCTCCATGCAGAGGTCGAAGAGCTCCGAGGTCGTGCGCTCGAGCAGGTCGATCTCGGCGGGCTCGAAGGAGTAGGCCGCGGACTCGTTCCAGTAGGGGCGGCCGCCCTCGGAGGGGAGGTCGTAGAAGCTGAAGCCGATCTCGTCGCAGCGGGCTCGCCAGTCCGGTCGCGGAGTGAGGGTGTGTCTGCGCATGATGTCCGGCAAGTGTAGGTCGGGCGTCCGCGTGAGGGCAGGGGGTGGCGCCGTCCTCCGCGCTAGCCTCGACGGGAGCGAAAGGCCGTGCCATGACCGCACCCCTCCCGCTCGCGGGCGTCCGCGTCCTCGAGCTCGGCAACTTCATCGCGGCGCCCACCGCGGGCCGGCTGCTCGCCGACTTCGGCGCCGAGGTGATCAAGGTGGAGCGGCCCGGCACGGGGGACGAGCTGCGCCGCTGGCGGCTGCACGAGGGGTCCGAGACCTCGCTCCTCTTCCACACGATCAACCGCAACAAGCGCTCGATCGCGCTCGACCTGCGCACGGACGAGGGGCGGGACGCCGTCCGCCGCCTGGTCGCCGAGTGCGACGTGGTGCTCGAGAACTTCCGGCCGGGCACGCTCGAGCGCTGGGGGATCGGGCCGGCCGTGCTCGACGAGGCCCGGCCCGGCATCGTGATCGGCCGCATCTCCGCCTTCGGGCAGACCGGCCCGCTGTCGGCCCGGCCCGGGTTCGCGGCGGTCGCGGAGGCGATGGGCGGGTTCCGCGAGCTGGTCGGCGACCCGGACCGGCCGCCCGTGCGCGTGGGCGTCTCGATCGGCGACTCGATCGCCGGGCTGTACGCGGGCTACGGAGTGATGATGGCGCTGTTCCAGCGCGAGACCCGCCGCTCCGCGGGGCTGGATCCGGCACCGCTGGCGGAGCGGGTCGTCGACGTGGCGCTGCACGAGGCGATGTTCTCGATGACGGAGTCGCTGATCCCCGATTTCCAGGCGCACGGCATCGTCCGGGAGCGCGTCGGCGGGCGGATGGAGGGCATCGCCCCGACCAACGCCTACACCTGCGCCGACGGGGCGAGCATCGTGATCGCGGGGAACGCGGACGCGATCTTCCAGCGGCTGATGGCGGTGATCGGCCGCGCCGACCTGGGCGAGGACCCGGCGCTCGCCTCGAACGAGCAGCGCTGGGCCCGGCGCGACGAGCTGGACGCGGCGATCGGCGTGTGGACGGCGCGCCGCACCGCCGCCGAGGCGCTCGCGGTCCTCGACGACGAGGGCGTCCCCTCCGGCCCGATCTACACGGCCGCCGACATCAGCGCGAGCGAGCAGTACGCGGCGCGCGACATGATCCAGGTCTTCGACGTCGAGGACGCCGGCGGCACCCTGCGCGGCGTGGGCTTCCCGGGGATCGTGCCGGTGCTCGGCGGCCGCTCCCTCCCCATCCGCTCGCTCGCGCCCGACCTGGGCCAGGACACCGAGGAGGTGCTGGGGATGCTCCGGCGCACCGGTCCCGCTGCTCCCTCCGCCGGCGGGGCTGCTGCTGCAGCTCCGGCCGCTGCTGCTGCTCCCTCCGCCGCCGCTGCCGAGGAGGCCGGCCGGTGACCGCGCTCGCCTCCGCGCGCCTGCGCGACGTCACCCTCCGCGACGGCCTGCAGCTCACCGGCAAGCTCCTGACGACCGAGCGCAAGGTCGACCTCGCGCGCACGCTGCTCGCCGCGGGAGTGCCCGAGCTCGAGATCGGCTCGCTCGCGCGCAGCGACCTCGTCCCTCCGATGGCCGACACCCTCGACGTGATCGCCGCGCTCACTCCCGAGGAGCTGGAGCGGTGCTGGGTGTGGGTCGCGACTCCGCGCCACGTCGAGCGTGCGGCCGCCGCGGGGGCGCGCCGCTTCCAGTACTGCTTCTCGGCGTCCGACTCGCACAACCTCGCCAACGTCGGCAGGCCGACCGAGGCGAGCATGGCCGCGATGCCGGAGGCGGTCGCGCTCGCCGAGAGCGTCGGCGGGCGGATCCAGCTGTGCATCGCCACCTCCTTCACCTGCCCGTTCGAGGGCCCGGTCGACCCGGAGCGCGTGCTCGCGATCGCGCGCGACCCGCGAGCGGAGGGAGCGGCCGACGTGGTCGTCTGCGACACGCTCGGGCAGGCGCACGCCGGCCAGGTGGCGTCGCTCGTCTCGCGCGTGGCGGCGGAGACCCCGCCTCGCGAGATCGTGTTCCACGGGCACGACACCTGGGGCTCGGGCGTCGCGAACGCGATCGCCGCCGTGCAGGCCGGGGCCGCGGTGGTCGACGGCGCGCTCGGCGGCCTCGGCGGCTGCCCCTTCGCACCGGGCGCCAGCGGCAACACGGCGACCGAGGACCTCCTGTTCGCCCTGCGCCCCGACTGGTTCACGCCCGGCGCGCTCGCGGTCCTCGTCGGCGAGTCGGAGGCGCTGCTCGCCGAGCTCGGCGAGCCCGGCCGCTCGAAGGCCGCGCAGGGCGCCCGCTCGAACGCCCCCGCCTTCCCCTGGGCGCTCTGAGCGGATCGTCCCCCGCTCGCCGGTCCGAGGCGTCGCGAACGGCCGCCTCCCGCCGCGGAGGACGACCGTTCGTGACGCCTCGACAGCGTCGTGCGGGTCAGCGCGCGAGCAGCGCGCCGAGGCGTGCGCGCTTGGCGCGGAGGACGTCGACCAGGAGGGACCCGTCGGGTGCGGCGAGCCAGCGCTCCAGGGCGAGGTCGAAGAGGGCGGAGGCCGCGAGGGCGGCGAGGGCCGCGTCCTCCGGCGCGACTCCGGCGTCGACGAGGGCGGCGCGCATGCTCTCGGCGAGGGCGGCCGACTTCAGGAGCTCGCGCTCGCGCAGCTGCGGCTCGGAGCGCACGACGGCATGGCGGGCGGCGATCGGAGCGCGCCAGGTCTGGAGGTCGCCCGAGGCGGCCGCCTCGAGGCCGTGCATCACGAGGTCCATCGGCGCGAGGCCGGCGGGGGCGCCGGCGAGCAGGCGGCCGACGATCTCGGGGAACTCGCGCTCGCGGAGGAAGAGGACGTCGCGCTTGTCGGCGAAGTGGCGGAAGAAGGTGCGGGTGGTGAGCCCGGCGCGCTCCGCGATCGCGGGGACGGTGGTGCCCGCGTAGCCGTGCTCGGCGAAGAGCTCCATCGCCGCCTGCTCGAGGCGGAGGGCGGCGTCGGGGGCCCAGCGTGACATCCGCCCAGGATAGCTGACGACACGACGTGTCATCAGGAGTAGTGTGACGACACGTCCTGCCATCACTTCCGACTGGAGCCGCCCGTGCCCGAGAACGCCGCCGCCCTGCTGACCGCCCCGCGGGCCGGCCTCGTCGTCCGCCCCGCTCCGATGCCCGTCCCCGGTCCGGGGGAGGTCCTGCTGCGCAACCGCGCCCTGGCCGTGAATCCGGTCGACGAGATGAAGCAGTGGACGGGCGATCTGATGTTCCGGTGGGTGCCGTACCCGGCGGTGCTCGGGGAGGACGTGGCCGGAGTGGTCGAGGCGGTCGGCCCTGGAGTCACGCGCTTCGCCGTCGGCGACCGGGTCGTCGCGTACGCGGTCGGGATGGAGCGCGGGCGGCGGAACCGCGACGAGGGCGCCTTCCAGGAGTACACGGTCGTGCGCGAGGACCTGGCGGCGCCGATCCCCGACCGGCTGGGCTTCGAGGAGGCGGCGGTGCTGCCGCTCGCGGTCTCGACGGCGGCGACGGCGCTGTTCCAGCGGGACCACCTCGCCCTGCCGCACCCGAGCGTCCCGGTCCGGCCGACGGGCAGGACGGTCGTGGTCTGGGGCGGGACGACGAGCGTGGGGAGCAACGCGATCCAGCTCGCCGTCGCCTCCGGGCACCGCGTGGCGACGACCGCGTCCCCCCGCAACCACGAGCGGATGCGCGAGCTGGGCGCCGAGATCGTGCTCGACTACCGCAGCCCCACCGTCGTCGCCGACCTGGTGGCGGCGCTCGCGGGCCACGAGGTCGCGGGGGTGCTCGCGATCGGGACGGGCTCCGGTGCTCCGTCGGTGGCGGTGGCCGCGGCCACCGGAGCGCGACGCGTCGCCCTGGCCAGCCCCTCCGTCTCGTTCGGCTCGCTCCCGCGTCGGCGCGGTGTCAGCGCCGCCTTCGTGCGGACGATGCTGCGCCTGGTCGGCGGCACCGCGGCGCTGCAGATCGCGGCCCGTCGACGCGGCATCCGCGCCCGCTTCGTCTGGGGCGGCTCGCTGATGACGAACGAGGTGGGGCCGATGCTGTGGCGCGACCACCTGCCGGCGGCGCTCGCCGAGGGCCGTCACGTCTGCGCCCCGGCGCCCGAGGTGGTGGGGGAGGGGCTCGCCGCGCTGCAGCCCGCCCTCGACCGGCTGCACGAGGGTGTGTCGGCGGTGAAGCTGGTCGTCCGGCTCTGAGGGGCGGGCTCCGGCAGGCCGGGCTCCGGACCGGCCCCGTGCGGAGGGATCGGGCGGGGTCCGGCGCCGAGCGACCAGCCCGAGAATCAGGCCGGTTCCTCCGGCCCTCCGGCGACCGCCGCAGCCGCTCCGCCCGAGCCGTGCCGCCGAGTGGCCGCAGCGCCGGAGCCTCGGTATCGTGGCGCGCTCCGACGCGACCCGAGGAGACCCCGTGATCCGCCGCACCGCCCCCGGAGCCGCCGCGCTCCTCCTGCTCGCCCTGACCGGCTGCTCCGCAGGGTCGTCGCCCGCGGCGTCCCCGTCCGCCACTCCGGAGCCGGTCGGCGGCCTGGGGGTCGCCGTCTCGGCGCTCTGCGAGGCCGGCTCCGATCCGCAGTGCGTCCCGGTCGGCGGGCAGGACGTCCTCGTCGATCCCGAGGACTTCACCCGCGGGGGCGTCGCCGCGGTCGAGGCGGATCCGAGCACGGGGGTCGTCGACGTCCGGTTCGACGAGGCGGGCGCCGCCCTCCTGCGCCGCGGCTCGCAGGCGGCCATCGACGAGGGGGCCGACGCCCGGCTCCTCCTCCGCGTGGGCGACCGGGTCGAGTCTGCGCTCTCCGTGATGCAGCCGATCGAGGGCGACACCGTGCAGATCGTTCCCGCGGAGGGCGACGCGCAGGGGCTGGTCGACCGGATCCTCGCCGGCTGACGCCCGCCTAGGATCGGCGCATGGCGAAGGGTTTCCGCACGGAGCGCGCGCAGGCGCTCCTCCTCGCGCAGCCCTGGGCGCTCTCGCTGGTGAGCGCCGTCTTCGTGGCGGGGATGCTCTGGCTGGCGGCGGACGCGGGCTGGGATCTCGGCGCGGTCGTTGGCGGCGGACGCCGGCACGCGCCGCTGTGGCTGGTGCTCCTGCTCGGCCTGCCGCTGTTCGGCGCCGGAGTGGTGCTCGGCGCGGTCCGGCAGGTGCGGCTCCTGCGGCGGCCGGCGGCGCCGCCCGTCCCGAGTCCGGAGGCGGAGCGGCTGCGGCGCGAGGGCCCGGGCTGGCTCAGCCGGCGCGAGGACGAGCGAGCGGCGCAGGGCGGGACCGGGAGCGCGCAGGGCGGCACCGGCGGCACACCGGACGTGATCGGCAGCGCTCCCGACGGCACGGACGACCCGCGCGACGAGGCCCGCTGACCGCGCCTCAGAGGTGCAGCATCCCCCAGTCGATGATCACGGCCAGCGCCGTGTAGGCCGCGGCCACTGCTCCGACCGCCTTGCCCGCGCGGTCGAGGTCGGCCTGCGGGTCCGGACCGGCGTCGGCGACGACCCGGAGCAGCGCTCCGACCAGCGCGATCAGCGTGATCGCCAGGATCCAGACCTTGAGCGACGCGTGCGGATCGACATGCGCGAGCGTCAGCGCGACGACCGGCACCGCCACCACGAGCACCGACGCCAGCACCAGGAGGCAGCCGCGCCGGGTGAGGCCGGTCGGCCCGAAGGAGCCGCCGCGCATCCAGGCGCGCACGCGCTGCCTCCGCGACGCGGGCGGACCGCCGGCGGAGTCCGCGTCGGTCGAGGGCCCCCAGTCCTGCGCGGTCGTCATCGCGCGGTGCCGGAGCGGTCGGGAGTCGGGCTGGGCCGCATCGGGTCCTCCAGGAGACGAGGGGGCACGTCGGACGGTGGTGCCGACCCCTCAGTCTCGGGAGCGCCTCCGGCAGCGGCAAGCGCCTCTTCCGGACATGTCCGGAAGAGGACGCTCAGGCCCGTCCCTGCAGGATCAGGTTCCAGTACACCCACGGCAGGACGCGGCGGTCGGCGAGGTAGGTGAGGCGCCGCTCCTTCGCCAGGCCCGTCCAGAAGGGGACGGTCGGCTTCGGGCGGTAGCGGTCGTCGAACTCGGCGAACACGACGCTCGACCGCGAGACCACGAAGGGGCAGACGGAGTAGCCGTTGTAGACGCGGGGGAGCGGGCGCCCCTTCTGCGCGGCGACGAGGTTCTTCGCGAGCGTGGTGGTCTGCTGGCGCAGTGCTCCTCCGGACTTCGAGTTGACCGTGGCCGCCGCGTCGCCGAGCGCCCACACGTCGGGGAACCGCGGGTGCCGCAGGGTCAGTGGGTCGACCTCGACGAAGCCGCCCTCGTCGCCCTCGGCGGCCAGTCCGGTGCCGGCCAGCCAGTCGGGGGCCGACTGCGGGGGCACGGCGTGCAGCACGTCGTACGACAGCGTCTCGCGCGGGCCGTCGGTCGAGCGCCGCACGCGGTCGGGGCCGGGGAGGGCGGTCGCGCGCTCGTCGACGGCGAGGACGACCCGCCGCTCGGCCGCGTCGACCTCGACCAGCTCGCGGCCGTAGCGGACCTCGATCCCGTACTCCGCCACCTTCCGCTCGAGCTCGGAGTCGATCAGCGGCATCCCGAACAGGGTGGGGGTCGGCACGACGAGCACGACGCGGATGCGGTCGAGGACGCCGGTCGCGCGCCAGTAGTCGCAGGCGAGGTACATCGGCTTCTGCGAGGCGCCGGAGCAGGTGCCGGGGCCGCCGGGCTGCGTGAAGACGACGGTGCCGGAGCGGACATCGCGGAGCACCTGCGACGCCTTGCGGGCGTACTCGTACTCGTAGTTGGACACTCCGAACGGCGAGTCCATCGCCTCCTGGAGCCCGGGGACCGCGGCCCAGTCCTTCTGGATCCCGGGGCAGACGACGAGCTGCCCGTAGCCGACGGTGCGGCCGGAGAGGAGGGTGACCGTGTGCGCGACCGGGTCGATCGTCTCGACGCGGTCCTGGATCCAGACGACCCCCTTCGGCGTCACCGAGCCCTGGGGCCGGGTCGCCGCGGAGGCGGGTGCTGTGCCGCCCGCGACGTGGGAGAGCATCGGCTGGTAGACGTGGGTCGACCGGGGCTCGATCACCGCGACGTCGTCCACTCCGGAGCGCCGCAGCCGCCCCGCGGTCGAGAGTCCGGCGTTGCCGCCGCCGATGATGAGGACGTCGTGGCGGGCCGCGCCGGGATCGGTCATGGCCTCACCCTAGGGGCGCGCCGGGGCGAGCGGACGGGCTTGCGCAGACCCGCGGAAGGGGGGTGCGCTCGGAGTGCCCCGGGACGGTGATCCCGCACGGCCGCCCGGCTCGCGTCAGGCCGCCTCGAGCGCCTGGATCGCGGTCCTCGCGGTCGCGCAGGGGTAGGAGTCGTACCCGTCGTGGGCGTCGAAGGCGCGGCACTCGGCGCAGCGCAGCCGCACTCCGGCGCCGCCCTCGAGGACGCGCTCGGGGCGGTGCCCGTGCAGGATGACGGCGAGGCTCGCGACGAGGGGGTCGCTGCTCACCAGCGCGCTCCGCAGCGCCTCCGACCGGCGGCGGAGGTAGTCGTCCGCCACGGCGTCGATCGACTGCTCGGGGAGGTCCGGCTCGGGCCAGGAGGCGGGCCGCTCGACGGGCAGGTCGAGCTCGTCGAAGCCCATCGACCAGTCCGGGAAGCGGCGCTGCTCGTGCACGCTGGTCCAGACGGTGACCACGCCCTCGTGCCGCGGGTCGGCGAGGATCCGCGCGTAGAGCGAGCGCACGTCGGACTCCTCGCCCTCGAGCAGCTGCATCACGCGGCGGCCGCGGAAGACGAGCATCCCCGAGACGCCGTGCTCGACGTTGTTGCGGCGGCTCGTCTCGAGCAGCCGGCGGATCTCCCCCGAGCCCAGGTCGCGGTCGAGGGTGCTGACGTAGACGACGGTGAAGACGAGGGAGTCGCGCCGCGGCGAGTGCTCGACGAGGTGGAGCGTCGCGGGGGAGCGGGCGCCGGTCTCGGGGTCCATCAGGGCCGCGACCTCCGGGAACTCGAGCCAGATCAGGTCCTCCGGAGCGCTCGGCTCCACGGCGGTGACCGCCGGGACCGCGTCCAGCCACTGCGTCCGCTGGCGGAGGTCGGCGGCGACGGCCTTCTCGTCGAGCCCGGGCAGGAGGCCTGCGGCGCCGGAGACGAAGAGGCTCGTCGCGGAGTTGAGCAGCAGCGTCACGACCGTCGCGTGGCCGTCGCCGCCGAGCACGGGGAGCTCGACACTGTCGGTGCGGCCGTGGGCGGCGAGCCCGGAGGCGTAGGAGACGAGTGCGTCGGCGACCGCGTCCCCCACCTGGAAGGTCGCGCCGGCGTACTGGATCTGCTTCACAGCCCTACGATGCGCCTGCGGCGGATCCACGGGTAGGGGTACCGGTGCCGGGTGGAGCGTGCAGGGGTCGCGGCTGCTCCCGTCCGAGGAGCACGGAGCGGCGGGACCGCGCCCAGTCGGCCGTCGAGCGGGCCGGCGTCCCCGTGATCCGCTCGACCTCGTCGGTGAGCACGTCGACGCCGTCCAGGCCGCGGCGGGCGACGACTCCGAACTGCCGGCGGAGCCCCTCCGCCTGCCACGCGGACATGCCGGTGAGGCGCAGGACTCCGGCGAACACGCGGCTGGGCAGGTGCAGGTAGCGGACGCGCCGCCCCAGGCCCGCGGTCAGCTCGCGGGCGGCGCCGGGCCCGTCGAGCAGGGCCGGTCCGGTGAGGACGGGCTCGGCGCCGGTGTGCCCTCCCGCCTCGAGGACGTGCGCGGCGACCCGGGCGATGTCGGCGGTGTCGATCCACGGGATGACGCCGCGCCCCATCGTCTGCGGGAGCAGACCGCGCGAGATCGCGGGCGCCGAGGGCTCGAGGTTCGTCAGGAAGCCCGAGGCGTGGAGGATCGTCGCGGGCAGCCCGGAGGCGCGCACCCGCTCGTCGGTCCGCCAGATCGCGCGGCCCCAGGGGAGCGGCGAGTGCTCGGCCGCATCGCCGCCGGAGAGCTGCACGAGCGCGCGGACGCCCGCCTCCTGGGCGGCGCGGACGGCGGTGGCGCCGTGCTCGGCCTGGCGCGGGGTGGCGGCGGTGACCAGGAAGAGCTGGTCGGCGCCCCGGAGGGCGGCGGTCAGTGCGGCCCCGTCGCCGAGGTCGGCGATCCGCGCGTCGAGGCCGCGGGCCGCGAGGGCCGCCGCCTGCTCGGGCCGGCGGACGATCGCGCGGACGGGCGCGCCGGCCGCCACGAGCCGCTCGAAGGTCTTGCCGCCGACGTCACCGGTGACTCCGGTGATCGCGATCACGTCGCTCATGATTCCTCCTAGGTATCAACTAACTGATACTCGAAGACTACGCCGCTACGCTCGGTCCATGTCCTCGGAGTTCTCCCTGACCCGCGACGACGTCGACGCGATCGCCGCCTGGACGGTCATCCGCGCCGCCCGCGACCTGGCGAGGCGGGTCGGCGACGCGCTCGCGCCGGTCGGGCTCAGCCCGGTCGAGTTCGGCGTGCTGGCGCAGCTCTCGGCGGCCGACGGGCTGACGCAGGCCGACCTCGCCCGCGCCGTCGGCGTCCGCCCGCAGAGCATGACCGCCCTGGTCGCCGGGCTGGCGGAGCGGGGCCTGCTCGACCGGGGCGCCGAGCGCGGCCGCGGCCGTCACTCCCGGATCGCCCTGACCCCGGCGGGGCGCGACCTCCTCGCGGCCGCCTACCCGCTCGTGCGGGCCGGCAACGCGTGGTTCGGCGGCGAGGAGCGCGCCGACGCCGTCGCGACCGCGCTGCGCCCGCTGCTCGGCGGGCAGCCGGGCCCGGGGCACGAGGTCCCCTGAGCGGACGGGGCGGTGAGGCTCGGCAGCGGGAGAGACGGCTCCTCCTCCGAGCGCTCGTGCACACCCGGCCCCCTCGCGGGTGCCACCGGTACCCTGGTCCGGTGCCCCTGACCCTCCCTCCGCTGAGCCGCGCCCGCGCGCGCGCTGCCGCGGCGTACCCGACCCGGCTGCTGCTGACCAAGCGCGCCTCGGGCACGAACGGATGGCTCAGCTCGTGGGGGACGAACGCGCACGGCGAGATCGCCGGCTGCCCGCCGCCGCGCGGCTGACCCGCGACCGCCCCTCCTCCGGAGCCCGCGGCCGCGTTCCCGCGCTCACCCACCCCTCCGGACGGAACCCCTCATGCCGCACCAGCCCCTGCCCGCCGATCAGGCCCCCCACTCGATCTGGCGGGGACTCCGCCAGACCCTCCAGAAGGACACGGTCGGCGGAGCGTTCCTGCTCACCGCGACCCTCCTCGCCCTGATCGTCGCCAACAGCCCCGCGTCCGCGCTCTACACCGCGGTCCGCGACTTCCGCTTCGGCCCCGAGGCCCTGCACCTCGAGCTGAGCGTCGGGTCGTGGGCGGCCGACGGCCTGCTCGCGATCTTCTTCTTCGTCGTCGGGCTCGAGCTCAAGGAGGAGTTCGTCGCCGGCAAGCTCCGCGACCCCAAGACGGCGCTCGTGCCGATCGTCGCGGCCGTCGGCGGCGTGGCCGTCCCCGCCCTGATCTTCACCGCGGTGAACCTGCCCCGCGGAGGAGCCGCGCTGGACGGCTGGGCGATCCCCGCCGCCACCGACATCGCCTTCGCCGTCGCGGTGATCGCCGTGGTCGGCCGCTTCCTCCCGCCGGCGCTGCGGACGTTCCTCCTCACGCTCGCCGTGGTGGACGACCTCATCGCGATCACGATCATCGCCGTCTTCTACACCGCCGGCATCGACGTGCTGATGCTCCTGCTCGCGCTGGTGCCGCTGGCGGTCTTCGCGGTCTGCGTGCAGCGCGGCGTGCGCGCCTGGTGGGTGCTGATCCCGCTCGGAGTGGCGACGTGGGCGCTCGTGCACGCCTCGGGCATCCACGCGACGGTCGCGGGCGTGCTGCTCGGCTTCACCGTGCCGGTCGTCGCGACGAAGCGCGCCCGGGTGCGGGTGGGGTCGGACGCGGAGGGGCGCCCGGTCTACGACGGCCTCGCCGCGCACTTCGCCGATCGCTGGAGCGTCCTCTCGACCGCGGTCGCGGTGCCGGTCTTCGCGTTCTTCTCGGCCGGAGTGACGGTCGGCGGAGTCGCGGGTCTGGTCGACTCGTTCCAGGACTCGATCGCCGTGGGCATCATCGCAGGCCTCGTGCTCGGCAAGCCGCTCGGCATCGCCGGGAGCACTTTCCTCCTGACCCGGTTCCGCGGCATCGGCCTGGATCCGTCGCTGCGCTGGGTGGACGTGATCGGCATGGCGTTCGTGGCCGGCATCGGATTCACGGTGTCGCTGCTGGTCGGCGAGCTCTCGTTCGGCGCGGGCAGCGAGTCCGACGACCACGTGAAGGTCGGCGTCCTGGCCGGCTCGTTCCTCGCGGCGGTGATCGGAGGCGCGATCCTCTCGGTCCGCAACCGCCACTACCGCCGCCTGCAGGGCTGACGCCCGGCGGGATCTCGCGGCGCCCGCTGCCCGATCAGCAGGCGCCTCCTGCTGGTCGAGCAGCCGCCGCAGGCGCCCTGTCGAGACCCGCGCGGCTCAGCCGTGCAGGCCGTGGACGACCGCGTGGCCGCGGCCGCGGGAGATGAGCAGGCGGTTCACCGGGGTCGTGACGACGAAGGCCAGGGCCAGGGCGCCGGCGAGCGAGCCCCAGAAGAGGCCGGACGAGAGGCCCGCGTCCATCGCTCCGGGGATCGCGAGCACCACCGTGTTGTCGACGACCTCCATCACGGCGATCGAGACGGTGTCGGCCGCCAGCGCGATGCCGACGGCGGCGCGCCACGTCACTCCGGAGCGGAGCACTCCCCGCAGCGTGAGCGCGTAGCCGAACACGAACGCGAGGACGATCGAGAGGGCGACCGTCGCCAGGGCGGGCAGCCCCAGGGCGGAGCCGATCACCATGCCGAGGACCTCGCCGATCGCGCAGCCGGTCAGGCAGTGCAGGGTCGCGAGGGCGGCGGCGCGCCAGGTGGTCGGGTGGTGGTGGGCGTGGTCGGTCATGGTGTCTCCTCCGGTTCGGTCCAGGGGAGTGCAACATACCCCCGGGGGGTATATTCCCGACCCGGCCGTCGGAGTCTCCTCCGGCTCCGCAGGCGCGCGAGCCGTTCGCCCGGGCGCGCTATCCTCGCCCCGTGCTCCTCCGAGCACCGCCCCTCGACACCAGGAGCCCCGATGGCCGCCCCCACCGTCCTCTTCGTCTGCATCCACAACGCCGGCCGCTCGCAGATGGCCGCCGGCTACCTCCGCGCCCTCTCCGGCGGCGCCGTCGAGGTCCGCTCCGGCGGCTCCGAGCCCGGCGACAGCATCAACCCGATCGCGATCGAGGCGATGGCGGAGGAGGGCATCGACATCTCGCAGGCCGTCCCGCAGCTGATGACCACCGAGCAGGTCCAGGCCTCCGACGTCGTGATCACGATGGGCTGCGGCGACGTCTGCCCCGTCTTCCCCGGCAAGCGCTACGAGGACTGGGACCTCGCCGACCCGAAGGGCCGACCGCTCGAGGAGGTCCGCTCGATCCGCGACGACATCAGGGCCCGCGTGCAGGCGCTCGTCGCGGAGCTGCTGCCCGCCTGAGCCGTTCGATCCCGTCCGGTCGCGTCAGCGTTCGGCGGGAGGCGGGAACGTCCGCCCGACCGGAGGCGAGCCCGCCGGGAGCGCCGCGCGCGCCCGGTGCAGGAAGACGGCGGTCATGACGGCCCGGGCGCGGGCCGGCGACGAGTCGAGCGGGCCGATCAGCTCCTCGATCCGCGCGAGCCGGTCGTAGAGGGTCTGCCGGCCGATGCCGAGCGCGGCCGCCGTCGCCGTCTTGCTCCCCCACAGCGACGCGAAGGCCTCGAGGGTGGCGAGCAGCTCGCCGCGCTGGGCGCGCAGGGGCCCGAGCACCTCCTCGACGAGGTCGTCCGCCTCCGGATCGTCCTGCAGGGAGCTCGCGAACCGCTCCAGGCGGTACTGGCGCGAGTCGACGACTCCGCCTGCGGGCGCCCACTCGCGCGCGCCGCGCACCTCCGCCAGCTCCCGGGGCACCCGCTCCTGCCCGCCGAGCCCGCTTCCGACGCAGAGCAGAGCGTCCGAGTCGAGGGCGGCGCCGAGGCGCAGGAGCTCCGTCCGGCCCTCCTCCATCGCGGCGGCGGTGGCGAACGGCAGCAGCGCCAGCAGCTCGGAGCCGACCACGCAGAGCACCGGACCGGGATCCGCTCCCGCGCCCGTCAGGAGGCGGAGCAGAGCGCGGAGCCGCCGGTCGTCGTGACCGGTGTCGGCCCGGACGCCGAGGTAGCGCTCCCGGGATCCGGCGCCGAGGCGGCCGAGGAAGGCGTCGATCTGGAGGTCGGCCGCCGGGTCCGCGCGCTCGACAGACGCGATCGCGAAGAGCTGGGCGGTCAGCCGCTCGGTGACCGACGGCGGGCGGTGCCGGAGCACGGCGATCGCGAGGACGTCCGGCGCCCGGTCGAGCGCGACGGCGACGGCGTGGAGGTCGGCGTCGGCGTGGGCTCGCAGATGCAGGGTGCCCAGGAGGGAGTCGCCCGCGTGCAGCACGTTCGAGAACGTCCCGGCCGTCGGCTCCGTGTCGACGCCCGGCCCGGGCGAGGCGCGGGCGATCTCGTCGCCCGTGAGCGAGACGAGCGAGGCGGAGGCGCCCGTCGCGGAGGCGACGACCTGCAGGAGCTCGTCGACGCCGGCGTCCCCGGAGGCCGCGTCGGCCAGAAGACCGGACACTCTGTCCGCCAGTCGGATGCTCCGGAACTTCTGCTCGGTGAGGTGGGTGTTGATGCTCTCGCAGACCTGCACGAAGGGGACGCGCCGGGGCAGGGCGAGCACGGGGAGGCCGAGCTCGTCGGCCGCCGCGACGATCGGCGGCGGCACCGCGGGCAGGCGCGGCGAGAGCTCGAGAGCGAGGGCGCCGACTCCCGCGTCGACCAGAGACCGCACGTACTCGCGGCACTCCGCCGGGTCCTGGTCGGTCGAGAGGAGCGCGCCCTCCATCAGGAGCAGCTCGCCCCCGAGGAGGAGGGGGGCGATGTCGAGCTGCTCGCTCGTGTGGGCCCAGCGGATCACGGCGCGCTCGGCGGCCGCGTGCCCGGCGGCCACCACCGGGAGCATGGCGGCGAGGCGCGGATCCCGCATCGCGTCCGACAGCAGGTAGGCCATACAGAACGTCCTCTCGCGTCACGGCGAATTTACACGCGGACGCGCCGCCCGAAACGGGTCCGCACGAGAGTGGAGCCTCACCGGGCGCCCCGCCCTCCCCTTCATCCCCCTCCCCGAGAGGATCCGCCATGAGCACCGACACCCTGCACGGCACCGCCGACGCCGAGGACGCGCTGAGTCCCCTGCCCGACTCCCGACGCACCGCCCGGCTCGACGGGCAGTTCTGGATCTGGGCCGGCGCCAACATCGCCCCCATCAACTGGGTGCTCGGCGCCCTCGGCGTGAACATGGGCCTCGGCCTGGCGGACACCGTCACCGTCCTCGTGCTCGGCAACGTGGTCGGGATGGCGGTGTTCGGCTTCTTCGTCCTCCTCGGCCAGCGGACGGGGGCGACCGGGATGCTCGTGGGACGGGCGATCTTCGGCCGGCGCGGCAACTACGTCCCGGCCGCGATCCAGGCCGTGGTCGTGATCGGCTGGTGCGCCATCAACACCTGGATCGTCCTCGACCTCGTCATCGCGCTCCTCGGCTCCGTCGGCGTCGTCGACCCGGAGCAGGCGAACGTCGGCTGGAAGATCGCGGTGGCGGCGGTGATCATGGCGGTGCAGGTCGCGATCTCCTTCCTCGGCTACCGCGCGATCGCCGCCTTCGAGCGCTGGACCGTGCCGCCGACCCTCCTGGTGCTGGCGATCATGTCGGTCGTCGCCTGGTTCTTCCTCGACATCGACTGGTCCTACGCCGGCCCCGCGGAGGGCGCGCTCACCGGAGGCGACCGCATCGCGGCCATGTCCATCGTGATGACCGCCATCGGCATCGGCTGGGGCCTCACCTGGCTCGCCTACGCCGGCGACTACTCCCGCTTCGTCGGACCCCGCTCCTCGAAGCGGGGGCTCTACCTCGCCAGCGTCCTCGGCCAGTTCATCCCGGTGGTCTGGCTCGGCGTCCTCGGCGCGACCCTCGCGACGAAGAACGGCTCCGTGGATCCCGGGGAGCTGATCGTCGAGAACTTCGGTGCCCTCGCGATCCCCGTGCTGCTCCTGGTGGTGCACGGTCCGATCGCGACCAACGTCCTGAACATCTACTCGTTCGGCATGGCGACCCAGGCCCTCGACATCAGGCTCGGGCGCCGCGCGCTCAGCCTCATCGTCGGCGTGCTGGCCTTCGCGGCCGCGGTGTTCTTCGTCTTCCAGTACGACCTCGCCACCACGCTCGACGCGTGGCTGGTCGGCCTCGTCGGCTGGGTCGCCCCGTGGGGTGCGATCGTGCTGGTGCACTACACCGTGTTCGAGCCGCGCGTCCGCTCCTTCGGGCACCTGTTCGCCCCGGTCGGCTCGCCGCTGCTGCCGGACGTCCGCTGGCGGGCGCTGCTCTCCTTCGCGATCGGCGCGACCCTGACCTGGCTGTTCATGAACGGCTCGGTGCCCGCCCTGCAGGGTTCGGCCGCGACCGCCCTCGGCGGCGTCGACGTCTCGTGGCTCGCGGGCGGAGTCTCGGCCGGCATCGCCTACCTCCTGCTCGGCCGGGACGCTCCCGCCTGGGTCGAGCGCCGGGAGTCGGCCGCGCCGGTCGCCGCGGAGCCCGAGCCCGTCCGCGGCTGAGCCCGAGCCCCTCCGCGGGCCGGCCCCCTCGCGAGCCGGCCCGCCCCGTCCCACCCCGCACCACGAACGGAACCGCCATGCCCCTCTTCCTCTCCGACGCCGCCGTGATCACCATGGACCCGGTCTCGGGCGCCGTCCCGATCACGGCGAGCATCCGCATCGTCGACGAGCTGATCGTCGGGATCGGCCCGGGCCTCGTCCCCGAGCCGGGCGACGAGGTGATCGACGGGCGCGACCGCCTGGTCCTCCCCGGCTTCGTCAACGCCCACACCCACTCGTGGGAGTACCTCTACAAGGGCCGCTACGACAACCTGCCGCTCGAGCTGTGGATGCTGCTGTCGTACCCGATCCTCGGGAACAGCCGCGTCGCTCCGGATCTGGTGCGGCTGCGCTCGTCGCTCTTCGCCCTCGAATCGCTGAAGGCCGGGGTGACGACCCTGGTCGACGACGTGCTCGAGAACCCGGACCAGGACGCGGAGCAGCTCGCCGCGGTCTTCGACGCGTACGACGAGATCGGAGTCCGCGCCAACATCTCGGGCCACGTGATCAGCAGGCCCTTCCACGAGACGATGCCGTTCCTCGAGGAGTACGTGCCGGCGGAGATCCTCGATCAGGCGCGGTCGGCGTCGCGCCCGACGACGGAGGGCTACCTCGCCTTCAGCCGCGAGGCGTTCGCGACCCAGCACGGGAGGGGAGGCGGGCGGCTGCGCTACATGGTCGCCCCGTCCGCTCCTCAGCGCTGCGGACCCGAGCTGCTCGTGGGGGCGACCGAGCTGGCGCTCGAGCACGGGGCGGAGTGCCACATCCACGTCCTCGAGACGAAGACGCAGCTGGTGACCGGCGAGCTGTCCTACGGCTCGACGCTGGTCGAGTACATGGATCGGATCGGCGCGCTCTCCCCGAACACGACCTTCGCCCACGGGATCTGGCTCACCGACTCCGACATGGAGCGGATCGCCGCCGCCGGCACGTCCGTCTCGCACAACCCGATCTCGAACCTCAAGCTCGGCTCGGGCATCGCCCCGTGGCGCGCGCTGCACGACGCGGGCGTGAACCTCGGCCTCGGCACCGACGGCTGCTCGAGCAGCGACTCTCCGCGCATGCTCGACGTCGTGAAGGCCGCGGCGCTCCTGCACAAGGTCACGGATCCGGACATCGCCACCTGGCCGACCGTGTCCGAGGTGCTCACGGCCGGCACGATCGGAGGCGCGCGCAGCGCCGTGCTCGACGACGTCACCGGCAGCATCGAGGTCGGCAAGCAGGCCGACCTCGTCGTCTACGACCTCGAGACGCTGAACTTCACCCCGCGCCAGCGGCTCGAGAACCAGCTGGTCTACTCCGAGAACGGCTCGTCGATCGACACCGTGATCGTCGCGGGCCGGGTCGTCGTCTCGAAGGGCGTCTCGACCACCGTCGACGAGGCGGCCCTCCGCGGGGATCTCGCCGCGCAGCTGGGGGAGATCGTGGCCTGGCAGGACTCGCTGGACCGGACGAACGGCGTGCTCACCGAGCCGTTCCGGCGGATGTACGAGCGGGCGATGCGGCACGACACCCCCGTCGACCGCTTCAGCGGCCGCCGGCTGGTCTGAGGGCGGGCCGCCTCCCGGCGGACGCTCGGACGACTCCCGGCTCGGCACCCGGACGGGCGGGGGCGCGGCTCCAGTAGGTTGCGCACATGACGTGGCGAGCAGGAGCGGCGGCGGTGCTCGTCCTCGCGCTCGCCGGGTGCACCGCGCCGACCGACCCCGGGCCGACGACCGGGCCCACGACCGCCCCCGTCTCCGGGCCGGTGGTCGGCGGCTACGGCGACCTGCACGTCGCGCCCGACGGGTCGATGATGTTCTGCTACTCCGACCCCGACCCGGGATTCACGGGCGTCTGGCGCGAGTGCCAGGACGGGATCCGCGCCGTGAACGTCGACCCGGCCGCGATCGACGCGACCCTAGGGGAGACGGCGACGGCCGATCCGGGCGGGCACCGCTGGGTCGGCGCGGCGGCCGGGAAGCGCACCGCCGAGGACGGCACCGACGTCTACACCGTCTTCCTCGCGGGGACGCGCACGGACGACGCCTTCACCGTGACGGCGGTCGGCGAGGGCTCCTACCGCGTGCCGTCCGAGTACCAGGAGCTGCAGCCGGGAGTGCCGGGCGGGTTCCTGGTCCGGCTCGAGCCGATCGGCTGAGCGGGGGCGCCGGCGCGGGCGGAGGAGCCGAGCGGGGTGCAGCGGCCGGGAGGGGCGGAGCCGGCGGACTCGCGCACCCCCCGCCCGACCCTCACAGCGGGCGCGGCCGGTACCGCTCGATCAGCGCGTCGAACAGGCCGTTCATCCGCTCGTCGACCACGCGGCGCGACTCGTCGGCGTCGTACCACTCCACGATCTCGCGGGCGCCGTCGCTGAAGCGCACCGAGGGGGAGTAGGCCGGGACGAGGCGGCGGATCTTCGCGTTGTCGAACACCATCGAGTGCGCCTTGTCGCCGATGATCCCGGCACCGAGCTCGGGGTCGGCCGCGGCGATCGCGTCGGAGGCGACGTGCACGAGGCGCGGCTCGACTCCGGCCGCCGCGGCGAGGTCGCGGTGGATCTCGTCCCAGGTCGGCGTCTCGTCGCCGGTGATGTGGAACGCCTCGCCGATCGCGGCGGAGGCGCCGAGAAGACCGACGAGGCCGACAGCGACGTCGTCGGCGTGCGTGAGCGTCCAGAGCGAGGTGCCGTCGCCGAGGACGACCACCTCCTGGCCGCGGCGCATCCGGTCGACGACGGTCCAGCCTCCGTCGACGGGCAGCGCGGTGCGGTCGTAGGTGTGCGAGGGGCGGACGATCGTGACCGGGAAGCCGCTCGCGCGGTACTCGGCCACGAGCAGGTCCTCGCACGCGATCTTGTCGCGGGAGTACTGCCAGTAGGGGTTCCGGAGCGGAGTCGACTCGGTGACCGGGAGGCTGCGCGGCGGCTTCTGGTAGGCCGAGGCCGAGCTGATGAAGACGTACTGGCCCGTGCGGCCGGAGAACAGGTCGATGTCCTGCTGCACGTGCTCGGGCGTGAAGGCGACGAAGTCGATCACGGCGTCGAAGCTCCGGTCGCCGAGGGCGGCGGTGACGGAGTCGCGGTCGCGACCGTCGGCCTGCACCTCGCGGACGCCCTCGGGCAGCGGGCGGAGCGACGTCCGCCCCCGGTTCAGCACGGTCACGTCGTGGCCGAGCCGCAGCGCCTCGCGGACGCAGGCGGCGCTGATGATGCCCGTCCCGCCGATGAACAGCACGCTGAGCGACATGGATCCTCCTCCGGCGGCGCCCGCGGCGGACGCCTCCCGATCCGATTCCCCCACATCGGGGCGCCGCGCGCGAGGCCCTTGACCCGGCTACCGCTCGACGGGACGCCGTTGCTCGTCCTCCGGCTCGGGGGCGAGCAGCGCCTCCGGAGCGGCCGCAGCGGTCGGCACGTCGGGTGCCGTCCGCTGCTCGAGGGAGCGCCCCCAGGCCGTGCCCGCGAGGATCAGCGCGATGCCGAGGAAGCCGACCGGCGCGATCGGGTCGCGGGCGAGCGCGACTCCGACGACCGCGGCCCACACCGGCTCGGTGCCCAGCAGGAGGCTGACGCGGGAGGGGGAGGTGCGGCGGACCGCCCACGTCTGCACGAGGAAGCCGAAGACGGTGCAGACCAGGACGAGGTAGAGGAACAGGCCGGAGCCCACGGGGTCGAGCCCCGCGACGTACTCGGGGATCGGCACGCCGACGACGAGCGACGCGGCGCTGAAGACGACGGCGCAGGTGCCGAGCTGCACCGTGGTCAGGCGGAGGGAGTCCATCGGCGCCCGCGCCGAGAGGCGGTGCATCGACGTGACGTGCACGGCCCGCACGACGGCGGCGCCGAGGATCAGCAGGTCGCCGGGGGAGAGCGGGCGGAGGGCGCCGTTGCCCGCGAGCAGCGCGACTCCGACGACCGCGACGAGGCATGCGAGCAGGAAGCGGCCCGGGAGGCGGCGCTTCGAGACGGCGGAGTCGAGGATCGGCGTGATCACGATCGTCAGGCTGATGATGAGGCCCGCGTTGGTGGCGGAGGTGCCGGCGATGCCGTAGGTCTCGAGCGCGAAGATCGTCGCGAGCAGCGCCCCGATGGTCACGCCGACCCGCCACTCCGCCGCGGTGATCCGGTGCCGCCGCGCCGCGACGATCACGGCCAGGCACAGGGCGGCGAGGGTCATCCGCGAGCCGAGCAGCGCCATCACGCTGGAGTCGGTGACGAGCTCCTTCGCCGCGAAGTAGGTGGAGCCCCAGGAGGCGGCGACCACGAGCAGGAGGAGGTCGACCCGGAAGCGGGAGAGGAGAGCGCGCACGGCTCATCGTGGTGGCACGGAGACCCGCAGGACAAGACTGCATCTTCTGCGCCGACGCGTAAGTTGGAACTCATGGAACTCGGACAGCTCAGGGCTCTGCGGGAGCTCGGCGAGCGCGGGAGCATCGCCGCCGTCGCCGCCGCGATGCGGGTGTCCCCCTCCTCCGTCTCGCAGCAGATCAGCGCGCTGCAGCGCCGCACGCCGACGGCGCTGACCTTCCGCGACGGGCGCCGGACCGCGCTGACCCCCGCCGGCCGCGCTCTCGCGGCCGCCGTGGTCGAGGTGGAGGTGGCGCTCGAGCGCGCGGCCCGGGCGGTCGCGGACTTCGAGGGGGAGCCGAGCGGCACGGTCTCGGTCGCCGCGTTCCACAGCGCGGGGCTGGCGATGTTCGGCCCGCTGCTGGAGGCGCTGCGCGCACCGGGTCGGCCGGGCGTCGCGCTCGCCGACTTCGACGTGGCGCAGAGCGCCTTCGCCGGGCTGACCGCGGATCACGACCTGGTCGTCGCGCACCGGCTCGCCGGCAGCGCCGAGTGGCCCGGGACCGTGCGCTCCACGCCCCTCCTCTTCGAGCCGCTCGACCTCGCGCTGCGGCGCGACCATCCGCTCGCCGCGAAGGACGTCGTCCGCCCCGCCGACCTCCGCGACGAGGAGTGGGTCGCGGTGCACGAGGGCTTCCCCCTGAAGCGGGCGATCGACGCCATCGCGGTCCTCGCGGGCGGCGACGCGCGCATCCCGCACCGGATCAACGACTTCCTGGTCGCGGCGGCGGTCGTGTCGGCGGGCGACGGCGTCGCGCTGCTGCCGCGGTACACGACCGACCTGCGGCGCACGCCGGAGGTGGTGCTGCGGCCGCTCGGGATCCCGGGGCTCGGCCGCCACATCGACTGCCTCGCCCGACCCGAGACGCTGGAGCGCTCGGCCGTGCGGGCCGTGCTCGAGCAGCTGACCGGGATCGCCGCGGGGCTCGCCGCCGCGCCGTAGCATCGTGCCGTGCACCGCCTGATCGAGACCACGGCCGGAGACCCGGCAGCCACGGACCTCTTCGCCCTGCAGGAGGCCGACCTCCTCGCCCGCTACGGCGGCGACGACACCGGTCCGCGTCCGCCCGCCGACGCTCCGACCCTGCTGCTCGAGGTCGACGGCGGGCTCGTCGGCTGCGTGGCGCTCGCGGTCGAGGACGGGATCGGCGAGATCAAGCGGATGTTCGTGGTGAGCGCCGCGCGGGGCCGCGGGCTCAGCCGGGTGCTGCTCGCCGGCGTCGAGCGGCTGGCGGCCCGCGAGGGCGTGGAGCTGCTCCGACTGGTCACCGGCACGGAGCAGCCGGAGGCGATGGCGCTCTACGCGAGCGCCGGCTACGACCCGATCGCGGGCTACGGCTACTGGGGCGACGAGCCGAGCGCGCGCTGCTACGCGAAGCGGCTCGACCGCGAGGCGCTGCTCGCCGACGCGGGCTGACGCCGGGCTGGCGCTGGGCTGATGCCGGGCTGGCCGTTCGGCCGTCGGGGCGTGACGCCGGGTTGACGCCGGGCTGCCCGTTCGGCCGTCGCGGGCCGGCGCCGGACTGACGTCGGGTTCTGCGCTCGCCCGTCGCGGGCTCTCCGGGCCGCTCTGTCCGGGGTGCTCGCGAGTCGGGCCGCCCGCTCGGAGCTTCCGTATCGGCGAGTCCGACGGGGCATCTGCGACGTCGTGCACGACTGGTCGGCGCTGCGGAGAAGTCGCTGAGGATGAGGCGCGGGGGGCGCGGCGCGCCGCCTCAGGGCAGGTTCGCGCCAGAGCGGCCTCGAGCGGCGTGCCCCGTCGCGGAGCAGGCGACTCTGTCGGAGCGGCACGGGCATCCTCCCGCGCCTCTCACCCGACTCTGCCCCCGATACCCAGGGGTGCACGATGACAGAAGGACTCCGATGCAGAACGAAGACACCAGCACGCCGACCGGCGCCCCCGATCGTCTGACCCAGCGCCGAACCGTGGTGAAGGGCGCCGCATGGGCGATTCCTGTTGTGGCCGCCTCGATCGCCGCTCCGATGGCGTCGGCCTCAACCGCCCCCCAGTGCGCCCTGCAGGACGCGCAGCGCATCGACGCCACCTCGACCACCGCGCTCGCGGCTCGGACGATCCCCGTGCCCGCGGGAACCCAGTGGGTCCGCTTCACGGCGGTCGGCGGAGACGGCGGCGGCGTCCGCACCGGGTCGGACGTCACCAGCGCCGGTGCGCGGGTGACGGGCACCATCCCCGTCGACGCGCTCGGCGGAGCGTCCGAGATCGTCATCACCGCGGGCTCGGGCGGCAGCAACCAGGCCGGCGGCCGGGGGCTCGGCAACGGCGGGGCTCCGGGCACTCCGGGCTACATCGGCTCCGGAGGAGGGGGCGGGGCCAGCGGGATCACCGCCGCGGGCTCCCTGCTCGTCATCGCGGGCGGCGGCGGCGGTAGCGCAGCCGGCTTCACCTCGAACGACTTCACCCGGTCCGCCCGCGTCGGGCCGAACGCGGGGTCCGGCGGTCCCGTCGGCGGCTCCGGCTACGAGAGCGCCGTCTCGCGCGCGGACAGCAGCACCGGCTCCACGGAGCAGGCCCCGAGCACCGGCGGAAGCCAGACCGGGCCGGGGCAGCCCGGTGTGACGACGGTCAACGTGACCGAGACGGTTCTCGGCAGCCCGGGCTCCGGGCGCGACGGCGGTGCCGGCGCAGCCAGGACGAACGCGAGCCGCCAGGTGACCTACGCGTCCGGTGGTGGCGGCGGCGGCTACTTCGGCGGTGCCGGCGGCGGCACCTCCCTGTGGGTGCGCGGTGGCGGCTCCTACGCGGCCAACGCGTCGACGGGCGCAGGAGGCAGCAGCTTCGCCGCGTCCGGCGTGACCGTCGAGAACTCCGACGTCGACACCCGTTCGCAGACGATGGGCTACGTGGAGGTCGCCTTCTTCGTCTGCGAGTAGCGCCTGCCCGAAGGCCAGGTGAGCCTCCGTGGTCGCCCGCTCCGGCGTGCGACCACGGAGGCTCGTCGTCGTCACCGTCCGCTCCACGTCGTCCCCGTCCTCCTGATGTCTCAGCACCATATCAGTATGGGACGGGAGGCGCCAGCCCTCACTCCTCCTGCGGCTCCGCGCCGTCGTGCTGCAGGCGCACCAGGACGCGGCGGAGGTGCATCGCCGCGAGGACGCCGGGCCCGAGGGTCCGGGAGGTCGCGGCGGTCCGCTCATCGACGACCTGCACGAGGTGCCGGATCGCGCGGGCCGCGCCCCCGATCGCCCGGTGCGCGGCGGGGGAGCCGGCGTCGTCGCGGTCGATCGCGTCGGCGACCGCCCGGCAGGCCTCGCTCAGCGGCGGGCCGAGCGCCGGATCGAACGGGAGCGCGCCCGGCCGCTCCCAGATGGTGTCCGCGAGGGCGCCGCTCAGATCCCGGACGTGGAAGAGGATCGCGTCGAGCGTCTCGAGGCGGAGGTGGTCGGGCCGGGAGTCGCGCCGGTGCAGCAGCGCGCGCGGGTTGCCCTTGCGGCTCTCGTCCGCGTCCGCGAGGGCCGCGCGGACCTCCACCGCCGTCCGGGCCAGCTCCTCGCCGTTGCGCGCCCACGCCTCGTGCTCGGGCGGCCACGTCTCCTCGAGCGCGGCAGCCAGCTGGCGCAGGTGCTCCGCGAGCTCGCGCTGGAACGCGTCCACCCGGGCGGACGCCGCCTCGACAGTGAGCCCGGGGGCGACGACCACGTTCACCAGCAGCCCCACCACTACGCCCACCGCCATCTGCACGAGGTAGCCGAGGGAGTAGTCCTCGGCGTCGGCCCCGCCGATGATCAGCACGAAGAGGGCCGCCATCGGCACGTACTCGCGGCCCGCGCCGAACCACCCCGTCCCCGAGAGGACCACGCCGATCCCGACGACGAGCGGGATCGTCCACCAGGTCGGGCCGACGGTGACCACCACGAGGGCGGCGAGCCCGATCCCCGCCGCCAGGCCGAGCAGGGTCTGCAGTCCGGTGCGGACCGAGCCCATCAGGGTCGGGTACATGCTCACGAGGGCGCCGAGCGGCGCGTAGTACGGGTACTGCTCCGCGACTCCGGGAGCGAGCGGCGCGACGGCCCAGGCGATGCCGACCGCCAGCGCCGTCTTGAGAGCGAGCATCAGGCGCGAGCCGGTGACCGCCTCCCGCCAGGCGAGGGCGGCGCGGGACGTCCGGGTGCGGGGCATCCCGGCACCCTAGGCGAGGGGCGTGGGCCGTCTCTCCCCTCTTGACAGCGGCGGCGGAGGTGCGGAGTGGCGGCAGAGGAGGGCCGAGGACGGCGGCTCGGGACGGCAGTGCTGGTCACAACTCAGGACGAACGTCCGATCCGGCCCTCCTGATCCGCGCCGTTCCGCGGGGCACCGCGGATCCTTCCTCCGTTGCGAACGCGACCGCGGGGACCGCAGGCGCCGTGAGCCGATGCCACGCCTCTGACGGGGGCCGTTGAGTTTGCGCAACGGCCCTGTTACCGTGAACAAACCGTGCGGCCGGTGGCGTCGGAGACCTCGAGGTGGAGGTCGCGCCGGATCCTGCGAGGCACGGCCAGTTCTTCTCCGAGGTCCACCGGGCCTCTCTCCGCGGCGCCCTCCGGCGCGTCTCCGGAGCCCCTCCGCCCCCGGGGGCGCGCCGCTCACGGTGCGCCTCCGGGCCCCACGCCGCCCTGACGATGGAGTCACGATGACGACCGCACCGACGCCCGCCGACGCCGGGCGCCCCCGATCCGCAGGGCTCCGGCGCCGCCTCACGGCCGGGCTGCTGATCCTGCTCGCCGCGGTGGTGGCACTGCCCTTCACCGCCGCCTCCCCGGCCGTCGCCCTCGGCGAGCCGACCTTCACCAACCCGATCGCTCCGGACACCGCCGACCCCACGATCGAGTTCCACGACGGCAACTACTACATGGTCGCGACGACGTGGGACAACCGTGTCGTGATGCGGAAGGCGCCCACCCTCGCGGCACTCGGCACCACCGCCCCGACCACCGTCTACACCGACACGAACCCCGGCCGGAACGCCAACATGTGGGCGCCCGAGCTGCAGCGGCTCCAGGGCCCGAACGGCTGGCGCTGGTACCTCATGTACACGATGGGGACCGCGGCGAACTTCGACGGCCAGCACCTGCAGGTGATCGAGAGCGCCGGGGACGACCCGATGGGCCCGTACACCTACAAGGGCCGCCCCGTGCCGACCGACCGGTGGAACATCGACGGCGCGTACCTGGAGCTGAACGGCGAGCTGTTCATGACCTGGTCCGAGTTCCAGCCCGGGAACGGCCTCCAGAGCAACTACATCGCCCGGATGTCGGACCCGTGGACCGCGACCAGCACCGGCACCGTCCTCTCGGAGCCGGTCGAGCCGTGGGAGACCATCGGCATGCCCGTCAACGAGGGACCGATCCCGCTGCAGAAGGACGGCCGCACCTGGATCGTCTACTCGGCGAGCTTCTGCGGCACCGAGGACTACCAGCTGGGCACACTCGAGTACGACGGCACCGGCGACCCGGTGCTCGCCTCCTCCTGGACCAAGAGCGACGGACCTGTCTTCTCGAAGGCGAACGGCGAGTACGGCACCGGCCACAACGACTTCTTCGACTCGCCCGACGGCACCGAGACCTGGAACCTGTACCACGCGAACCCCGGCCCGAACGACGGCTGCAGCCGCCAGCGCTCGGCCCGCGCGCACATCGTGGAGTGGACGGCGACCGGTGAGCCCGACTTCGGCGCTCCGCTCGGCACCGCGGCCCGCATCCCCGTCCCCAGCGGCGAGAACGCGCCGATCACCGCTCGCGTCGAGGGCGCCCCGTGGCAGCTCGTCAGCCGCAGCACCGGCCTCTGCGCCACCGTCTCCTCCGCGCAGAGCGGCGACGGCGCAGGCGTCGTGCAGGGCTCCTGCTCGACCCCGCGCGCGAACTGGATGCTCGACGCCACCGGCGAGGGCACCCTCCGCGTGATGAACGCCTCGAGCGGCAAGGCGCTCGGACCGGTCGGCTGCGCCACCGGAACCGCCGGGCTCCAGCAGTCCGCATGGCTCACCACGAGCTGCCAGCAGTGGACGGTCGCCCCGGCCACCGGCGGCTACTCGACCCTGACGAACCGCACCAGCGGCAAGCTGCTGGAGGCGTCCGGCCCGACCGTCCGCCAGGCGGCCGCCACCTCCGCCGCGGCTCAGGAGTGGGTGCTGCGCCCCGCCGGACCCGTCGCCGTCACATCCTTCGTCACCGGCAAGTCCTTCGACCTGCCGAACTGCTCCACGGCCGACGGCGCCCTGCTCCAGCAGCAGGACTGGCTCGGCTCGCCCTGCCAGCGCGTCACCTTCGGCTCCGCCGCCGACGGCGCGCTCGAGATGCACCCCGTCTCGGCCGCCGCCAAGTGCCTCGCGGTCACCGGGGGCTCCACCGCCGACGGCGCGACCGTCACCCAGGGCGCGTGCGGCGTCACGGGCAGCAGCTGGCGCCTCCGCCCGGGCAACGACGGCACCGTCGAGCTGCGGGCCGCGCACAGCGGCAAGGCGCTCGACCTGTCGAACTGCTCCGCGCAGAACGGCACCAGGATCGGTCAGTGGAGCGTCCTGAACAACGACTGCCAGCGCTTCCGCGTCTCGCTCGGCGCCCCGGCGTCGACGGTGCCGCTGCAGCCGGTGGCGACCTCGGCCGCGCGTTGCGTCGCCGGCAAGGTCGTCGTCACCACGGTCGTGAGGAACGCGGACGACCTGCCCGTCGACGTCACGATCGGCACCGGCACCGCGGCGAAGCGGGTCACCGCGCTCGCCGGCGGAGTGAGCACGTCGACCGCCGTGACGACCCGCCAGGCGAGCGTCCCGGTCGGATCCACGACGGTCGCCGTCGCGGGCACCGACGATGCCGGCCGCACCGCGACCGTCACCGCGAGCCACCCGGCGCTCACCTGCGGCTGATCCTCCTGCCGGTCGAGCAGCCGGCGCAGCCGCCCCCACCATGCCGGTCGAGCAGCAGTGCAGCGGCGTATCGAGACCCCCGCGCTCCGCACACAGGTCCCGACACGTCCCTGACGGCGCTGCTCGACCCGGCACCCCGAGACCCTCCCCCCGAACCGCACCACTCCACTGAAGGAGCACCATGCCCCCCACCACCACACCCGCGCGGCGAGCGCCGCTGCGCGCAGCGCTCGCCGCGCTCGGCCTCGGAGCAGTGCTGCTCTCGGGCCTCGTCGCCCCGGCTCCGGCCGCGCAGGCGGCCGATGCCGTGATCCCGCAGCAGGGCCTCCTCGCCGACTACCGGTTCACGCAGACCACCGGCAGCGCTGTCCCGAACACCGTGAGCGGAGGCGTGGGAGCCGCCACCGTCCGCAACGCGACCGACGCGCTCTGGACCGGCACGTCGCTCCGCCTCACCGGCGGCCCCAAGAGCAGCACCACCGCCCCCTGGGTGCAGCTGCCCGCGAACCTGCTGACCGGTCGCTCGTCGGCCACCGTCACGATCGAGACCCGCGCCGACGCGTCGATGCTCTCGAACTTCCACTTCCTGTGGAACATCGGCAGCGACAGCACGAACCAGTACTGGTTCGCGTCCGTCCGCGACCGCGTGCGCACCGCGATCACGACCAGCGGAGGGAACGGCGAGAACAACGCCCGCAGCGCCTCCGCCCTGACCGCCGACCGCTGGTACAGCCTCACCTCGGTGATCGACGGCAGCGCCGGCACGATCTCGTTCTTCGTCGACGGCGTCCAGGTCGCCTCAGCGCCCACCGCTCTGCGCCCCTCGTCGGTGGCGGACCAGTCGCTGAACACGATCGGCCGAGCACCGTACCCCGACCCGTTCTACACGGGCGAGGTCTCGGCGTTCCGCGTCTACGACCGCGCGCTCACCGGGGCGGAGGTGGTGGCCGTGTCGAGCGTCGACGCGAAGCCTCACGCCTCCACGTTCTCCCCGATCGCCGCCGCCGTGCTGGCCGGGGTCGCCCCGCTCACCGTCGACGACTCGACCACCAACCTGCCCGACTACGGGGGAGCGGTGACCTGGTCCTCCAGCGACCCGACCCTGCGCGTCTCGGCCGACGGCCGCACCCTCAGCGCCGACCGCCCCGCCGTGGGCCAGGCCGCGCGCACCTCGTCGCTCACCGCGACGGCGTCGATCCGCGGAATCGTGCAGACCCGCTCGATCGCCGTGACGGTCGAGCCGCAGGTTGGCGTCGACACCCCCTACGGCTA
The DNA here is from genome assembly GCF_002930955.1 of Rathayibacter sp. AY1A4. Taxonomy (NCBI): domain Bacteria; kingdom Bacillati; phylum Actinomycetota; class Actinomycetes; order Micrococcales; family Microbacteriaceae; genus Rathayibacter; species Rathayibacter sp. AY1A4. The sequence continues at coordinate 68,336 of NZ_PSTN01000005.1, forward strand.
CATGATGGTCCACTTCGTCGAGGACTCCCAGGGCTACGCCGAGAAGATCTACCTCGACGTCTCCCGCGGCGACGACCCGGAGAAGTGGGACCCGCTCAACGGCGCGAAGCCGATCCTGGCCTCCGACCTCGGCACCACCGGTGTCCGCGACCCGTACCTGACCTACAACCCCGACACGAAGAAGTACTACATCATCGCCACGGACCTCCGCGTCTTCGGCGGCGACCGGGGCCCCAGCACCTGCGACACCTGGTGCTACTGGACCACCAAGGGCAGCACGAAGATGAACGTCTGGGAGTCGAGCGACCTCGTGTCGTGGAGCGACGTCCGGCAGTTCGACGTGGCGCTCGACGCCGCGGGGACGAAGAAGCTCGAGGCCGGCATGATGTGGGCTCCCGAGGCCACGTGGGTGCCGGACTACGCGGGACCCGGCAAGGGCGCGTTCGTCGTCTACTGGTCCTCGACGGTCTACCCGACCGCGGCGCACACGCCGGGCACCGGATCCTCCCGCGTGCTCTGGGGAGCGACCACGGACTTCACGCAGGCCACCTACTCGTACGGCGGCACCTTCATCGACACCGGGGCCGACACGATCGACACCACGCTGATCCAGGACTCCGGCACGACCTACCGGATCTCGAAGGACAACGGCACCGGCAAGGGCATCTACATGGAGTCGACCACCTCGGCGACCTGGTGGCTGCCGACGACCTCGTGGACGCAGATCCAGTCGCGCATCGGCGCGGTGTGGTCCGGCGGCAACCCCGGTGGGGTCGAGGGCCCCGCGGTGTTCAAGGACCACGGCGAGGACACCTGGTACCTGTACGTCGACGTGATCCCCGCGACCGGCTATAAGCCGATGGTGACGAACGACCTCGACACGGGCTGGACCCAGCTCACCGACCCGGGCTTCTCGCTCGCCTCGTCGACCAAGCACGGCGGCATCGTCTCGCTGACCGCGGGGCAGTACGCCGAGGTCCGCTCGGCCGACGCCGCCTCCGCGGTCCGCTCGGACCTCGGCGAGGTGACGGTCGCCTCCGGCGCCGACGCCGCGGCGGCTCTGCCCGCCCGCGCCGACGTCGTGCTCGCCTACAACCGGGGCACCGCCTCGCAGCCGGTCACCTGGAACACCTCCGCGGTGGCGACGGCGCCCGGCCGCTACTCCGTCACCGGAGTCGTCCGCACGATCGGTGCGAACGACAACCAGTGGGTGGGCGCGAACGGATCGACGGCCTACAACGCCGCCGACCGTCGGCTCTCGAGCTCCACGGCCGTCACGGTCACCGCGACCGTGGTGGTGACGGCACCGACCTCGACGCTCACCGCGTCCACCCGCTGCGTCGCGGGCAAGGTCGTCCTCACCGGAGTGGTGAAGAACACGGGCACGACGCCCCTCTCGGTCGTCATCCGCTCGCCGTTCGGCGCCTCGCAGACGCTGACCGTCGCCCCCGGCGCCAGCGCCTCGGCCGCCTTCACCACCCGTCAGGCCTCGGTCCCGGCCGCCTCGCTCACCGCGGGCGCCCTGACCGCGGCCTACCCGGCGCGCACCTGCTGACGCACGCGCGCCGCTGACGCCGAGACGGCCCGCCCCCGCCGAGACACCGCCCCACTGCGGTGCCTCGGCCGGGAGCGGGCCGTCTCGGCGTCGAGCGCCTCGGAGCTCCGCGGCGGCCGCCCCACATCCCGGCACGGCAGGCTGTACGGATGAGCGCGCCTGGAACCACCGACCCCCTCGACCGCGTCCGCGTGCGCGGCGCCCGCGAGAACAACCTCCGGAGCATCGACGTCGACGTGCCGCGCGACGCCCTCGTCGCCTTCACGGGGGTCTCCGGATCGGGCAAGAGCTCGCTCGCCTTCGGCACGCTCTACGCGGAGGCGCAGCGCCGCTACTTCGAGTCGGTCGCCCCCTACGCGCGGCGGCTGATCGACCAGGTCGGCGTGCCGGACGTCGACTCGATCGAGGGCCTGCCGCCGGCCGTCGCCCTCCCGCAGCGGCGCTCCGGAGGCTCGGCCCGCTCCACGGTCGGCAGCGCGACGACGCTCTCGAGCGTGGTGCGGATGGTGTTCTCGCGCATCGGCGCCTACCCCGAGGGCGCGCCGATGCTGCTCGCGGAGGACTTCTCGGCCAACACCGTGCAGGGCGCCTGCCCGAGCTGCCACGGCATCGGCCGGGTCTACGACGTCCCCGACGAGCTGATGGTGCCGGACGACTCGCTCTCGATCCGCGACGGAGCGCTCGCCGCCTGGCCGACCGCCTGGCACGGCAAGCAGCTGCGCGACAGCCTGATCTCGCTCGGACACGACATCGACGCTCCGTGGCGCGACCTGCCCGCGGAGGACCGCGACTGGATCCTGCACACTCCCGACTCCCCGCAGGTCCCCGTGTGGACCGACCGCTCTCCCGCGGAGGTGCGCGCGTCCGTGGCCGCCGGGGACGAGCCGCGCTACATGAGCACGTTCCTCGGGGTGCGCCGCTACGTGCTCGACACCTTCGCCGGCTCGAAGAGCGCCCGGATGCGCGAGCGCGCGGCCTCGTTCGTCGTCAGCGTCGCCTGCCCGGTGTGCGGCGGCCGGAGGCTGAAGCCCGACGCGCTCGCCGTCACCTTCGAGGGGCTCGACATCACCGAGCTGTCGGCGCTCCCGCTCGAGGAGCTGGTCGTCGTCGCGCGGCGCGTGCTGGAGCCCGGCTGGACCCCGGCCGACGGCGCTCCGCAGACCCGCCTGGCCGCGCAGCGGCTGGTCGAGGACCTCGTCGCCCGCCTCGCGCCGATCGTCGACCTGGGCCTCGGCCACCTCTCGCTCGACCGCTCCACGCCGACGCTCTCCTCGGGGGAGCTCCAGCGGATGCGCCTCGCGACGCAGGTGCTCTCGCGCCTCTTCGGCGTCGTCTTCGTGCTCGACGAGCCGTCCACGGGCCTGCACCCCGCCGACACGGAGGCGCTGCTCGGCATCCTGCGGACCCTGCGGGCGACCGGCAACACCGTCTTCTTCGTCGAGCACTCCCTCGACGTCATCCGCGAGGCCGACTGGATCGTCGACATCGGTCCGGGCGCGGGGTCCGGAGGCGGCACCGTCGTCTACTCCGGACCGCTCGACGGCCTGCCGGGCGCCCGCGACTCCGTCACCCGCCGCTACCTCTTCCCCGAGGGCGACCCGGCGCCGCTGCGCTCCCGCCGCACGGCTGAGCAGTGGATCGAGCTCGCCGGCGTCTCGCGGCACACCCTCGACGACCTCTCCGTCGCGTTCCCGGTCGGGGTTCTCACCGCGGTCACCGGCGTCTCCGGATCGGGCAAGTCGACGCTCGTGAACCAGGCGCTGCCCGATCTGCTGCGCGCCTCGCTCCGCGCCGACGTCGCCGAGGACGTGCCGGCGGAGGAGGGCGGGGAGGCGGACCCGCTGCTCGACGCGGCCGCGGCGGCGACCCGCGGCACCGCCTCCGGGCCCGCGGACCGCCTGCGCCGCGTGGTGCAGGTGACCCAGACACCGATCGGCCGGACCTCGCGCTCGAACGTCGCGACCTACACGGGCCTGTTCGACCGGGTGCGGACGCTCTTCGCGGCCACTCCGGAGGCGAAGCGCCGCCGCTTCTCGGCGAGCCGATTCTCCTTCAACCTGCCCAGCGGGCGCTGCCCCGTCTGCAAGGGCGAGGGGTCCGTGGAGGTGGAGCTGCTGTTCCTCCCGACCGTCGAGGCGCCCTGCACGGCGTGCGGCGGCACCCGGTACAACGACGAGACCCTCGAGGTCACCCTCGGCGGCCGGACGATCGCCGACGTCCTCGCGCTGAGCGTCGCCGACGCGCGCGAGGCCTTCGCCGAGGACCGCGAGGTCGCCCGCCACCTCGACGCGCTGGTGGACGTGGGGCTCGGCTACGTCTCGCTCGGCCAGCCGGCGCCCGAGCTGTCCGGGGGAGAGGCGCAGCGGGTGAAGCTCGCCTCGGAGCTGCGTCGCGCCCAGCGCGGGGACACGCTCTACCTGCTCGACGAGCCGACGTCGGGCCTGCACCCCGCCGACGCCGACCGCCTGCTCGAGCACCTGCAGCACCTGGTCGACGCGGGCAACACGGTGATCGTCGTCGAGCACGACATGCGCGTCGTCGCCGACGCGGACTGGGTCGTGGACCTCGGCCCGGGGGCGGGCCGGGCCGGCGGCTCGGTGGTCGCGACGGGCACTCCGGAGGAGGTCGCCGAGGCCGCGGGCAGCCGCACCGCTCCGTACCTCCGGGCGGCTCTGGACCGGCGCCGCTGAGCGCCGGAGGACCCTGTCAGACCTCTCACCGAAACCTCACCGAAAACTATTGTTAACGGTAACATTCGAGGCGGCCCGCCCCCCTGGGCCGGATTTCTCAACGACGAGAGGCCTCACGAATGAGACGACGACTCCCCCTGGCCACCGTGGCGGTGATGGCGCTGACGGCGGGTCTCCTGTCGGTCGGCCCCACGGCCCAGGCCGCCCCCACCACCTCGCTCGACGCCGCGAAGGTGCTCGAGCTCCCGTTCGACGGGTCGCTCGCCGACACCAGCGGTCGTGGTACCGCCCTCGGGATGCAGAAGGGCACCGCCTCCTACGGCACCGGCCTGAACGGCCGGGCGTTCGAGTTCACCGGATCGAACGCGATCTCGCTCGGCACTGCGGCGGCGCTGCAGCCCGCCGACCTCACCGTCTCGTTCTGGTACAAGCCGACCAGCGCGATGACCGGTGAGCAGGTCTTCACCTGGAACAAGACCGCCTACAACTCCGACGGCTGGTACCTCACCTCCGAGGGCGACGGCACTCCGCTCGCCCTCTCGATCGGCCCGTCCGGCGGTCAGCCGTACAAGGTCGCCGTCGAGACCGCCCGCTCCGGCTTCTTCCCCGCGGGGGAGTGGACGCACGTGGTCGCCACGTACGACAAGAGCACCAAGGCCGTCGCCTTCTACCGCAACGGGGTGAAGCAGACCGCCGTCGTCAAGACCGCGCCGTCCTCCTCCGCATCCGGCGTCCTCGGCTCCGAGAGCACCTCGACGAAGACCCTCGGCTTCAACGGCCCCCAGTACAACGGCGCGCACCTGCGCGGCCTGCTCGACGACTACGCGCTCTACAACGGCGTCGCGACCACCACCGACGTCGTCGCCCTGACGAAGGCCGGCAACCCCTCCTTCGACCCCGCGAGCATCGCCCGGGCCGACCTCGAGCTGGTCGCCCCGCCCGCGAGCACCAGCACCGGCTTCACCCTGCCCACCGTCGGCGCGAAGGGGTCCGCCCTCAGCTGGACCTCCTCCGACCCGGCGACCGTCGCGATCAGCGGAGGCACGGCCTCGGTCACGCCGCCCACCGGCTCCGCGACGCAGGTCGTCCTCACCGGCTCCGCCACTTACGGGGGCAGCACCGCGGTCACGAAGACCTACACTCTCCAGGTGCAGCCCCGGGGAGTGAAGACGTCGAACTACCTTCTGGAGGCCGGCCTGTCCGACGTCTCCGTGCAGGACCCGTACCTCGAGAACGGGGAGCAGCAGACCGTCGAGTACTTGCTGAGCCTCGACCCCGAGATGTTCCTCTACTCCTTCTACCGCGAGGCCGGGCTCGCCCCGACCACGAGCGGCGGATACGGAGGCTGGGAGCGCGAGAACGGCACCCGGTTCCAGGGCCACTTCTTCGGCCACTACATGTCCGCGCTCTCGCAGGCCTACGCCACCACCGAGGACCCGACCACGAAGGCCGCCCTGCTCGCGAAGCTCGCCGCCTCCGTCGACGGGCTGAAGAAGGTCCAGGACGCCTACGCGCTGAAGGACCCCGCGAACGCCGGCTACGTCTCGCCGTTCCCGACCCGCTACCTCCCCTCGGGCGGCGACGGCCTGCTCGTCCCCTTCTACAACCTGCACAAGGTGCTCGCGGGCCTCCTCGACGCCCACGACCAGGCGCCCGACGCCGTCTCGCAGAAGGCGCTCACCGTCGCCGGCGGCTTCGGCAGCTGGATCACCGCCTGGGCGGGCCGTCAGGCGAACCCCGGTCAGCTCCTCAACACCGAGTACGGCGGGATGAACGAGGCGCTCTACCGCCTCTACGAGACCACGCACGACCCGGCGCACAAGCGCGCGGCGGAGTACTTCGACGAGACGGCGCTGTTCCGCAAGCTGGCGGACAACGAGGACGTCCTCAACGGGCTGCACGCGAACACCACCATCCCGAAGCTGATCGGCGCGCTGAAGCGCTACCGCGTCTTCACCGACGACCCGGCGCTCTACGCGACGCTGACCGACGCCGAGAAGTCGGACCTCGACATGTACCGCCGTGCCGCCGAGAACTTCTGGCGCATGGTCGACGAGACCCACACCTACGCCAACGGCGGCAACAGCCAGTCCGAGCACTTCCACGCACCCGGCACCCTGTACGAGTACGCCACGAACGGCCAGACCACCGGCTACGGCGAGAACTCGACCTCCGAGGGCTGCAACATCTACAACATGCTCAAGCTCACCCGGGCGCTGTTCCAGGTGACCGAGGACGTGAAGTACGCCGACTTCTACGAGGAGACGTTCATCAACGGCGTCCTCTCGGTGCAGAACCCGGACACCGGCATGGTGACCTACTTCCAGCCGCAGACCGCGGGCTACGCCAAGGTCTTCGGGCACGAGCTCGACGAGTTCTGGTGCGACCACGGCTCGGGTATCGAGAGCTTCACCAAGCTCGGCGACTCGATCTACTTCGAGAAGCCGAAGACCGTCTTCGTGAACCAGTTCCGCTCCTCGGTCCTCCGCTCCTCCGCGAACAACCTCCGGCTGACCCAGACGGCGGACATCCCGAGCACGGACACGGCGACCCTGAGGGTCGAAGCGCTGGCCGGAGGAGCCGTGGCCGCGGACACGACCCTCAAGCTGCGCGTGCCGTCCTGGATCGACGGAGCGCCGACGCTCACCGTGAACGGTGCCGTCCGTGCCGTCACGGCCCAGGCCGGATACGTCTCGGTCGCCGTCGCCGCCGGTGACGTGCTGACCTGGAAGCTGCCCGCCGCGGTCAGCGCGGTCGCGGACACGGAGAACCCCGACTGGACCGCGTTCCGCTACGGACCGGTGCTGCTGGCGACCGAGCTCAACCGCTCGAACGTCGAGGCGTCCTACGTTGCCGGCGTCCTGGTGCGCATGGGCACGGCCGACAAGTCCGTGAACTCGAACGTCGTCGTCGCGGACTCCGCGGCCTGGAAGTCCGCGGTCCGCGGCAACCTGGTCCGCCTGCCCGACGGCGCGGACGGCAACGGCCGCACGACGATGCGCTTCGGCATGAAGAACGTCGACGCCGCGTCCGCCGCCCGGGTCTTCACCCCGTACTACAGCCTCTACAACGCCCGATACGCGACGTACATGACCCTGATCGAGCCCGACTCGGCCGCGGCGCAGGCGCTGATCCGGACCCAGAAGGAGCAGCTGCGCGTCGACGAGACGACCATCGACTCCCTCACCTCGTTCGACAACAACAACAGCGAGGCCGACAAGAACTACAAGACCGCGCGGTCCGGAGTCGGCACCTGGCGCGGGGAGGGCTACCGCGACGGCGAGCGCTCGGCGGAGGCGTACTTCCAGTACGACATGATCGTCGACCCGACCCTGCCGGCCAACTACCTCGGGGTCCGCTACTACGGCGGCGACGCGGGACGCACCTTCGACGTCTACCTCAACGACGTGAAGCTCAAGACCGAGGTGGTCTCGGGAGCGGCCGGAGCGACGAGCTGGTACGTCCAGTACGACCGGATCCCGGCGTCGATCCTCAGCGGTCTCGCCGCGAAGGACAGCTACAAGCGCGACCAGAGCGGGAAGTACGTGCTCGACGCGCAGGGACGCAAGATCCCCGTCGTCACGGTGCGCTTCCAGGGCACCGGGTCCAGCTACGTCGGCGGCGTCTTCGGGGTCTACACCACGGAGTCGACCACCTACGCGGTGAACCCGGAGCTGACGAAGCTCTCCTCCGACGTCGGGACGCTCTCGCCGGCGCTCGCCGCCGGGGTGCGGGACCACACCCTGACGGTGCCGGCCGGCACGACCAGCGTCTCGCTCGACCTCGACCCGGCCGTGCCCAGCGGTCTGGTGAAGGTCGACGGCGTGCTGATCGACGACACCCTCCGCCGCACGGTGCCGCTCGCGGCGTCGGGCACGACGAGCGTGGTCGTCGAGTCGTCGGCGCAGGACCACAGGACCACCGCGACCTACCGCCTCTCGATCGTCCGCGCCTCCGCGGCGACGGTGCCGACCACCGTGACGGCCACCAGCCGCTGCGTGGCGGGCAGGGTCGTGGTGACGGTCTCCGCTCGGAACGACGCGAAGGTCCCGGCGGCGATCACCATCGCGTCCTCCTGGGGCTCGAAGTCGTTCACCGGGATCGCTCCGGGGTCGAGCGCCTCCCACGCCTTCACCACCCGCTCCGCCTCGGTGGCCGCGGGCTCGGCGACGGTGACCGCGACGGCCACCCTGGACGGAGCCGCGGTGACGACCACGAAGCAGGCCGCGTACTCCGCTCTCACCTGCAGGTGACGTGACGACGACGGCCGCCGGGGCTCGCCCTCGGCGGCCGTCGTCGTCAGTCGGAGGCGCGGTAGAGGCCCTGGAGCAGGTCGATGACGTCGCCCAGGACGGGCGGCGGGTCGCTCCGGATCCACGCGGCGTGCACGGGGACCGGCGGGGCGTCGCGGACGACCCGGTAGGTGAGGCCCTGCCGTCGGTACTGGCTCACCGTCGACTCCGCGGTCACTCCGCGGGCGGTGCCGCTGCTGATCACCGTGAGCCAGTCGTCGACGTCGGTCGTCGGGACGGTGATCCGCGGCCGGTCGTGCTCGGGCCAGAGGTCGAGCCGGGTGCTCCCGGTCCGGTCGTCGAGCGCCAGCGGAGCGGTCGCCACCTGGGCGAGGGTGACCGTGCGCTTCGCGGCGAGCGGGTCGTCGACGGACAGGGCGCAGTAGCGCTTCTCGGTGCCGATCAGAGCCGACTCGACGTCCGCAGCCGGAGATCCGCGCCGGAGGATCGCGAGATCGCTGAGGCCCTCCGCGAGCCCCGCGGTGGGCGTGTTGGAGCGGATCAGCCGCAGCTCGTGGCGGGGGAGCGCCGCGGCCCAGCGGCGCTGGAACTCCTGGGTGTGCTCGCCGAGAGCCGACCAGGCGTACCCGATCCGGATCGTGTCCGTCCCGGCCGCCGCCTCCTCGCGAAGGTCGTCGACGACGGCCAGGACGCGGCGGGCGTGCCGCAGCACCCGCTCGCCCGCCGGCGCGAGCTCGACGCTGCGGGTCGTCCGGTGGAGGAGCCTTCGTCCGAGGACGGACTCGAGCGCCGCGACGTTGCGGGAGACCGCCGTCTGGGAGATGCCGAGGTCGATCCCCGCGTCGGTGAAGGTCCCGGCGTCCACGACGCCGACGAACGACCGGAGGTGGCGCAGTTCCAGTTCCATGACCGAATCCTATTCATGCGGTTCCCGCATCGATCGGGCCGATGACGCATTGTGAGCCGGGGCCGGACGGCTCGCAGACTTCCGGCATGACGAAGCAGCTCCCCGGCGACGGCCGGACCGTCGGCGTCGCGACCGCCCTCGCGAGCGCCCTCTCGAATCAGCTCGGGGCGGCCTCCGGGACTCTGGCCTTCCCGGTCCTGGGATCCGTCGGAGTGGTCGCCGTCCGGCAGATCGTCGCCGCGCTGATCCTCCTCCCGGTCGTGCGGCCGCGGATCCGCGACCTGACCCGCGCGCAGTGGTGGCCCGTCCTGCTCCTCGCCGTCGTGTTCGGAGCGATGAACCTCACGCTCTACGCGGCCATCGACCGCATCGGGCTGGGGCTGGCGGTGACCCTGGAGTTCTGCGGGCCGCTGGCGGTCGCGCTCCTCGGCTCCCGGAGCAGGACCAGCGCGCTCTGCTCCCTCGTCGCCGGAGCGGGCGTCGTCGCGATCGCCGGGCCGAGGCCCTCGTCCGACCAGCTGGGGATCGCGCTCGGTCTCGCGGCCGCGTGCTGCTGGGCCGCGTACATCCTGCTCAACCGGATCATCGGACTCCGGCTGCCCGGAGCGCAGGGGACCGCCACGGCGACCGGGATCTCCGCCGCCGTCTTCCTGCCCGTCGCCGTCTGGACGCTCGTCTCGACGCGCCCCGACGCGGGCACCGTGCTCCTGGCGGTCGGCGCCGGCGTCCTGGCGACGGCCGTCCCGTTCGTGGCCGACGTGATCGCGCTCCGGAGGCTCCCGGCGAGCGTGTTCGGGACGCTCATGAGCGCCAACCCCGTCCTGGCCGCCCTCATCGGCGCGGTCGTGCTCGGGCAGGACGTCGGCGCGGCCGGATGGATCGGCATCGCCCTCATCGTCACCGCGAACGCGGCGGTCCTCCGGCGGGGGCGTCGCGCGCGGTGAGGCCCGACGGCGGGCCGAGCAGCTCGACGACGGCGTCGAGCACCGCATCGGTCCTCCGCGCCAGGGGGGAGTCGGCGGAGACGAGCGCGCTGATCCGCTCGCGGGCGACGCGGCCGAGCGGCGTGATCCCGATGACGCGCTGCCGCTGGTCCGTCGGCGACACCCGGCGCTCGACCAGTCCCCGCGCCTCGAGCTGCCGGCAGAGGAAGGTGACGTTCTGAGGGGTGCAGTGCGCTCGGGCGGCCGCCTCGCTCATGGACGGAGCGGGCTCGTCGGGGTCGATGCTCCAGAGGAGGTGGGCGGTCGTGGCGGTGATGCCGTACTCGCGCAGTGCCGGAGCGAGCGCCTCGTCGGTGCGCGCCACCACGTCGTAGACCGCGGCCAGTGCGTCCGCCAGCCGCTCGTCCCGTCGCGTCGCCATGCGAGCAGAATATCGCTTCAAGTCCTGAAGCATGTACCGTGAAGCTTCAAGGATTGAAGGGAATTCGAGCCCTTCCGAGATAACCGCGCCCCTTCTCGGGCGCCGAGGGGAGACCGCGTGGAGATCGCACGACTCGACGGGCGCACCGTCGTCGTCACCGGGGCCGCCGGCGGCATCGGCTTCTTCGTCGCGGAGGGACTCGCCCACCTCGGCGCACGGGTCGTCGTCGCCGCCCGCTCCGAGGCTCGGGCGCTCGCGGCCATCGGGCTGCTCCCCGAGCCGGGCCTGCACCGCCACCTGCCGCTGGACCTCTCCGACCGGGAGTCGATCCTGTCGGCGGGGGACGCCCTCCGGCGCCTCGGCACCCTCGACGGCATCGTCCTCAACGCGGGGATCATCGCCGCGCCGAGGACCGCTGCGACGGGCGCTTTCGGCGTCGAGTCGACGGTCGGCGTGAACGTCCTCGCGCACCTCGAGCTCCTGCGCTCCGCACTGCCGGCGCTCGAGGAGGCGCCGGCCGCGCGGATCGTCAGCACCGGCAGCATGCTCACCCGGCGGATCCCCTTCGACCCCGACGACTGGCTCTCGCAGAAGTCCTACCGCCCCCGCGTCGCCTACGCGATGTCCAAGCACGCCGCGGAGATCCTGGGGTTCGAGCTCGACCGGCGCCTCCTCGAGGCGGGGTCTCGGATCCGCTCCGTCGTCGCCCACCCCGGCGGCGCCATCGACGCCCTCACCCCCGAGCGGCCGCCGCTCCACGAGCGGCCGCTGCCCGTGCGGCTCCTCGCACCCGCCCTCGCGCCGCTGGTCTCGCGCCTGGTGCAGGGGAAGGACTCCGCGGCGCGACCCGCCGTCGCCGCCGTCGCCGCACCGACACTGCCGTGGAACGCCTACATCGGCCCCCGCCACGGAGCCGCGGGGGAGCCGGTGCTCGCGACTCCCGTGCCCAGCTCGACCGACGCGGCGCTGGGCGCGCGGCTCTGGCACGAGGCGGAGGCGATCCTCGGCGGCCCGGTCCTCGGGGCGCTCTGACGGACGGGCCCTCGTGGGGGCCGGCGGAAGAGGAGGCGCGGCGGCGAGCAGCCGACCCGAGCGGTCCGCGGCACCGTCACTCCGGACCAAGGAGGGGGAGCGGGACGCGAGTCCGTCGCGCGGGTCCGAGCGCGCCTGCGCCGAGCCCGCCGCACGGGACCGGCGTCGACGATCCTCACCGTCGACGATCCTCACCGTCGACGATCCTCACCGTCGACGATCCTCACCGTCGGCGATCTCGAGACGGATCCGGGCCGACGCCGGGCCGACCTCCCGGGTCGGCCCCTCAATCGACCCGGCCGCGGTCCCGCCGCTGTACGTTACCTGTTCGTTATGAAAAAGGCGCTTACACGACCAAACCAGGGACACCCTGGGAAACGGCAGGTCGCGGGAGAAAACTCTCCTCCATGAACCAGACAGCGGCACCCGTGCGCGAGCATCGAGCTCTCTACTTCCTGCTCGCCGCCCTCGCGGGCATCGTCACGGGCGGAGTCCTCCTCGCGGTCGCCGAGCTCATCGCCCTCGCGGTCGCCCGCACCGCGAGCCCCGTGCTCGCGCTCGGCGCCTTCATCGTCGACATCGTCCCGCGCCCGCTCAAGGAGTTCGCGATCGAGACGTTCGGCGAGAACGACAAGACCTTTCTGCTCGGCAGCGTGGGCGCCGCGGTCGTCGTCGCCGCCGCGATCGCCGGAGTGCTCCAGCTGGTCCGCCCGCCGCTCGGCCAGGTGCTGCTCGTGATCGCCGGCGGCCTCTCGATCGCCGCCATCGTGACCCGCACCGGAGCGTCGCCGCTCGCCGCGGTGCCCACGCTGGTCGGACTCGTCGTCGCCGTCGTCGTCATGCACCTCCTCTTCACGCGCCTGCGCGGCTGGCGTGCGGCCCGGGCCTCGGAGGCCAGGGGAACATCCTCCGAGGCCCGTCCGGGCGCCCTCGAGCGCCGCGGCTTCTTCCGCATCGCGCTGATCTCCGCCGTCGGCGCGGCCGTCGTCGGCACCGGTGCCCGCCTGGTCAACGCGGCGACCTCCTCCCTCGCCGGTGTCCGCGACGCCCTGCGCCTGCCGTCCCCGCGCAGCACCGTCTCGGTCCCCGCGGGCGCCGAGCTCGACATCGAGGGCATCACCCCGCTCTACACGCCGAACGCCGACTTCTACCGCGTCGACACCGCCCTCACCGTGCCCAACCTGGACCCGTCGGCCTGGTCGCTGAAGATCACCGGCATGGTCGACCGCGAGGTGACGCTGAACCTCCAGCAGATCTTCGACATGGGCCTCGACGAGTACGGCATCACCCTCACCTGCGTCTCGAACCAGGTCGGCGGCAACCTCGTCGGCAACGCCAAGTGGCTCGGCGTCCCCCTGCGCGACGTGCTGAAGATGGCCGGCGTGCAGAGCGGAGCCGACATGCTCCTCTCGACCAGCAGCGACGGCTACACGGCGTCCACCCCGATCACCGCGGTCACGGACGAGAACCTCGACGCGATCCTCGCCGTCGGCATGAACGGCGAGCCCCTCCCGTTCGAGCACGGCTTCCCGGTGCGGATGATCGTGCCCGGCCTCTACGGCTACGTCTCGGCCACCAAGTGGCTCACCGAGCTCAAGGTCACCACCTTCGAGGCCGACCAGGCCTACTGGACCCCGCGCGGCTACTCCGCCGAGGCCCCCATCAAGATGTCCTCGCGGATCGACACCCCGCGGATCGGCGTCCCCGTCACCTCGGGCGCTCTCAAGATCGCGGGCGTCGCCTGGGCGCAGAGCATCGGCATCGAGAAGGTCGAGGTGAGCATCGACAACGGCGACTGGCAGGAGGCGACGCTCTCGACCCCGGTCAACCTCGACACCTGGGTGCAGTGGTTCGTCGACTGGGACGCCCAGCCCGGCTCGCACTACGTCGCGGTCCGCGCGGTCGACAAGAACGGCATGGTCCAGATCGAGGACCGCGCGCCGGTCGCGCCCGACGGATCCTCCGGCTGGCAGCGCACGCTCATCAACGTCACCTGACGCCCGGTGGAGGCGCCGATCCCCGTGGGTCGGCGCCTCCGGTGCGTCCGGCGTCCGTTGCGAGGACGCTCACGCGGTGCGGACGGCCCTCGACGCGACGACGCCCCGCAGTGCGGACCGCCCTCGACGCGACGACGCCTTGGCGGCAGGCACCGCGGCACGTCCCGGCCCGGCGCGCAAGCCTCCGCGGCGGCGCGGCCCGCGAGGAGGCGCCGCTCTAGCCTTCGAGGATGCGCTCCCGGCTCCTCCACCTCCGCGAATCCTTCTGGTTCCTCCCGGCCCTGTTCGGCGTCCTCGCCGTCGGGCTGGCGCTGGGGCTGGTCGAGGTCGACCACCTGCTGGTCCGCGCCGGCGTCAGCGACATCCCCCTGATCGAGGACCTGTCGCCGACCGGCGGCCGGGCGATCCTCTCGGCGATCGGCGGGACGATGCTCGGCGTCGCTGCGACCTCGTTCTCGATCACGATCTCGGTGCTGGCGACCACGTCCTCCGCCTACGGGCCCCGGCTGGTCCGCAACTTCATGGCCGACCGCGGCAACCAGGTCGTCCTGGCGGTGCTCACGTCCACGTTCCTCTACTCGCTGATCGTGCTGCGCGCGGTGCACACGGAGGAGGACGCGTCGCTGACGTTCGTGCCGGTGGTGGCCGTCTCGTTCTCGGTGCTGCTCGCGGTGGGCGACGTCGCGGTGCTCGTCTACTTCATCCACCACATCGCGCTGTCGGTGCAGGTGACGACGCTGCAGCAGCGGGTGCTCGGTGAGCTCGTCGACGTCATCGAGCGGCTGCACCCGGAGGACGGGGAGGAGCCGGCGGACGCGGAGGAGGCCCTGCTCGCGGAGGAGGCCCTGCCGCCGGCGGGGCGCGAGCCGGTCGTGCTGTGTGCGGTGCGCGGGGGCTACGTCGAGCAGCTCGAGGTCGAGCGGCTGGTCGCCCTGGCCCGCCGCGGCGACGCGCGGCTCCGGGTGCTCGCGCTGCCCGGCGACCACGTCCTCGTCGGAGACCCGGTGCTCGAGGTCCTGGAGGGGTCCGTCGCCCAGGAGGAGGCGGTCGCCGCGGTCGTCGTCGCCGACGCGCGCACCCCGCACCAGGACCTCCGCTACGCCGTCCAGCAGGTGGTCGAGATCGGAGTCCGCGGGCTCGCGACCGGCACGAACGACCCGTACACCGCGGTCGGCGCCGTCGAGGCCCTGACCAGCGCGCTCGTCGACCTCTGCGGCCGGCCGGAGGCGCGCGGCCGCTACTCCGACGCCGACGGAGTCGTCCGCCTGGTCGTCCCGTGGCCTCGAGCGGGCGAGCTTCTGGCCGACGTGTTCCTCGCCCTGCGCTCGTACGCGATGGAGCAGCCGCTCGTCGTCCGCGCCGGCGTGCGCCTCGCCGAGCGGCTCGCGGTCGTCGCCCGCGGCGGGACCCGCGTCGAGCTGCACCGCCAGGTCCAGGCGTTCGCCGCCGCGCACGCCGCCGCCGACGGCGACGCCCTCGAGGCGCCGGCCCTGCGCGCGTCGCTCGCCGCGCTCGAGGCGCGTCTCGCGGCCTGACGCTCGGCCTGCCCGGCGCTCCAGGAAGCCACGCCGCCCGTGGAGTGCTCGAATCGATTCGAGTAGGCTCGGCGCATGACAGAGAACACCACTGAGCTGCGCGTGGGGGTCGTCGGCCTCGGCTTCGCCGGCACCACCCACCTCGATGCCTTCCAGTCCCTGCCCGGCGCCCGCGTCGTCGCGCTCGCCGGCCAGGAGGAGGCGCGCCTGCACGAACTCGGCGCGACCCGCGGCGTCCCCGACCTCTACGCCGACTGGGAGGACCTCGTCGCCCGCGACGACCTCGACGTCGTCTCCATCGGCGTCCCGAACCACCTGCACCACCCGATCGCCGTGGCCGCGCTCGCGAGCGGCAAGCACGTCTTCTGCGAGAAGCCGCTCGCCACCACCGCCGAGCTGGCGGCCGAGATGGTCGAGGCCGCCCGCACGAACGACCGGGTGCTCGAGATCGCCTACAACCACCGCCGCCGCGCCGACGTCGCCTTCCTCCGCGACTACCTCGACGACGCACCGCTCGGCGACGTCTACCACGCCCGCGCGAGCTGGCAGCGGCGCACCGGCATCCCCGGCATCGGCTCCTGGTTCACCAGCAAGGAGCTCGCCGGCGGCGGCCCGCTGATAGACCTCGGCTCCCACGTGCTCGACATCGCGCTGCACCTGCTCGACGAGCCGCGCGTGACCAGCGTCTCGGCGGTCGCGTACGGCGAGATCGGCCGCTCCGGCCGCGGAGGGCGCCCGCACGGCGTCGCCGCCACCGGCACGCACGCGTTCGAGGTGGAGGACTTCTCGAGCGCCCTGCTGCGCCTCGACAACGGCCGCTCGCTCCAGCTCGACGCCTCCTGGGCCAGCTACTCGAAGGTCGACGAGGACATCGAGGTCGAGCTGCTCGGCTCGGCCGGGGGCGCGCGCCTCCACATCGCCGACTACGCCACGGAGGGGACTCTGACGCTCTACTCCGAGGTCGCCGGAGCGCCGACCGTCTCGCACCCCGACGTGAAGGTCCCCGCCGGGCACCACCGCTCGGTCATCGCCGAGTTCCTGGAGGCGATCGCCTCGGGAGCCGACGCGCCCGCGGGCGGCCCCCGCTACTCCGGCCACTACGGCGAGTACGCGCTGCACCGCAGCCGGGTGGTCGACGCGATCTACCGCTCCGCCGCCGAGAAGCAGGAGGTGGCGGTCGCATGAGCGCCCCGATCGAGGTCCTCGTCTGGAACGAGTTCCGCCACGAGACCCGCGGCGACGAGACCGTGCTGCGCCACTACCCGGACGGCATCCACCGCGTCATCGCGGACGGACTCGCGGAGTCGCTCGGCGACGCCGTCTCGGTGCGCACCGCGACGCTCCCCGAGCCCGAGCACGGGCTCACCGAGGAGGCGCTCGCGACGACGGACGTGCTGCTGTGGTGGGGGCACATCGCGCACGAGGAGGTGTCGGACGAGGTCGTCCAGCGCGTCCTGCGGCACGTGCAGGAGGGGATGGGGATCCTGGTCCTGCACTCGGGCCACTACTCGTCGATCTTCAAGGCGCTCATGGGCACGACCTGCTCGCTGAAGTGGCGCAACGACCGCGACCGCGAGCTGGTCTGGACGATCGCGCCCACCCATCCGATCGCCGAGGGCGTGCCCAGCCCGCTGATCATCCCCGAGCAGGAGATGTACGGCGAGTACTTCGACATCCCGGTGCCGGAGGTGACGGTGTTCCTGTCGACCTTCACCGGCGGCGAGGTGTTCCGCTCCGGCGTGACCTACACCCGCGGCCTCGGGAAGGTCTTCTACTTCTCGCCCGGCGACCAGGACTACCCCGTCTACCACCACCCGGACATCCGGCGCGTGCTGGCGAACGCCGTCCGCTGGGCCCGCCCGACCCGCCCGCGCACGTCCCTCACGGCCGACCACCACCCCCGGGGCTGGTTCGAGTCCTGACGCGGTCCCCTCCCTCTCCGCGGGATGCCGCTCCGGTACGCGACACGCCGTGCCGGGCGCACCGACGTGGCGTCTCGCGGGGAGGTACTGGGGGGATGCAGCAGTCGGAGGGGCGCGAGCCGGACGAGGTGCGCCGGTACGGGGAGGCTCCGGAGCAGATCGCGGACGTCTTCCGCGGGGCGCCCGGCGAGGCGCACCGGCCGGTCGTGCTCGTGCACGGCGGATTCTGGCGCGCGCGGTGGGACCGGCGGCACGCCCGGCCGCTCGCGGCGGCGCTGGCCGACCGCGGGCACGACGTGCTCCTCCCCGAGTACCGGCGCACGGGCGACACGGGAGGCGGCTGGCCGGGCACCGGCGACGACGTCCTGGCCGTGCTCGCGGCGCTCCCGGCGCTGCTGCCCGGCGCCGGACCGGTCACCCTCGTCGGCCACTCCGCCGGCGGCCACCTCGCCGTCTGGTCGCAGGCCGCCCGTCCGTCGCCGCACGTCGCGGCCGTGGTGGCGCTGGCGGGCGTGCTCGACCTGGCCGCCGCCTCCGCCGACCGCCTCAGCGACGACGCCGTGGGCGAGCTCCTCGGCGGCGACCTCGCGCTGCTCCCGGGCGCCGACCCCGCGCAGCTGCCCGCGCCGCCGCAGCCGACCACGCTGATCCACGGCGTGCTCGACGAGGACGTCCCCGTCGCCTACAGCCGCCGATACGCCGACCGGCATCTCGCCGTGCAGCTGCACGAGCTCGCCGACGCCGACCACATGGCGCTCGTCGATCCGACGACGCCCGCCTTCGCGATCCTCCTCACCGCGCTCGGCTGACGCGGGATCGCACCCCCTCGCCCGTCGGCGTCCGCTGGGGACGGATCGCGACACATCGCCCGCCGAGGCGCGACGGGAACAGGCCCCCTACAGGACCGGCGGGTACAGGAAGAGCGGGACCTGCGCGGTGGGGAAGGTGCGGGTGACGTAGCTGTGCTTCCCGCCGTAGTTGTACTCCTCGAGGAGCACGGTGCCGTCGTCGTTGACCTTCTGCACGTACGAGACGTGGTTGTAGGTCCACCACGCGACGCAG
Source organism: Rathayibacter sp. AY1A4 (assembly GCF_002930955.1). NCBI lineage: Bacteria > Bacillati > Actinomycetota > Actinomycetes > Micrococcales > Microbacteriaceae > Rathayibacter > Rathayibacter sp. AY1A4. The sequence continues at coordinate 86,654 of NZ_PSTN01000005.1, forward strand.
CCGACGATCGGGACGCTGCTGGTCGCCCAGCCCTTCGCGGCCCAGTTGTCCGGCCACTCGTAGGCGCTGCCGCCGAGCGGGGTGATGTTCCCCCACGTGTACTTCCACGGCGCGGAGGTGCGACCGGCGTCGCGGTTGAGGCGCCAGGCCACGAAGTCGACGCACTCGCGGTAGTAGTAGCCGAGGGGCGAGAGTCCGCCGCCGTCGTCGTCGATCGTCTCGTAGGGCCACGGGTAGTCGTCGCCGACCGCGCGGGTCTGCACGGTCGAGAACTCTCCGCCGTTGGATCCGGAGAGCACGGCCGCCTGGCGGCTGGCCTCGTCGAGCTGCGCCTGGGTCGGTGCGGCGAAGGCGTCGCGGACGGCGGTCTGGCCGGCGGCGTCGGAGGAGACGGTGAGGTTCTGGAGGCCGACCCGGTTCGCGGCGGCGCGGCCGGTCGCGGTGGCGGAGGAGCTGCGGGCGCCGTACGCGGGGATCGCGGCCGTGGCGAAGAGGCCGCCGACCACCGAGAAGGTGCCGAAGGCCAGGGCGCGGCGGCTGAGGCCGCGGGCCCGGGCGGGCTCGGCGGCGCGGGGAGCGACGGGGCGGGAGGCGGACGCGCGGCTCGGTGAGGCCGGGATCGACCGGGAGGCGGGGGAGGCGACGGCGGGGACCTCGACCGAGACGGTCGGAGCGGTCGCCACGGCCGTTGCGGCGTCGACGGCGGTGGGCGCGGAGTCGCCAGCGCCTGCGGAAGCGGCGGAGTCGTCCGATCCGCTGCCCTCGACCGCGGTGCCGGCGGTCGCCGCGCCCGTCTCCGTCTCGGCCCGGGCCGCACGGCGCTCGGCCTCGCGGGCCTCGCGCCGGGTCAGGGGTGCAGTGGTCGGGGTGCCGGCACTCTCCTCAGGGGTGGGAATGCCTGGCTTCGACACGCGTGCGTTCTCCTCGGATGACGGTGGTGACGGGGGGGTCGGGGGCCGGTGGGGATCCGGCGACGAGCCACTCTAGCCCGAGGCCCGCGCATAACGGAACGATCACGACGGATCCGGCACGGATGCTCCGACCGCTCGCGCCCGCGCGGTGCCAGGATGGGGCGCAACCGGGAAGGAGCTCCTCATGACCGCACCCACCCCCACCGGGCCCGTCCTCGTCGGCATCGTCGACGGCCAGCGACCCGAGGTCCTGCGCACCGCCGCCCGCGTCGCCGCCGACGCCGGAGCCGCCCTGCTGCTCGTGTCGGTCTCGGCCGATCCGTACCTCGTCGGCGAGTACGTCGATCCGATGACAGGCGGCATCCCGCTCGGCTTCGTCGGCGCCGCGGCCGACCGCGGCGAGGGCCCGTCCCTCCCGCCCGGGCTCCGCGAGACGGTCGAGCACGAGCTGGACGGCAGCTCTGTGCAGTGGTCGCTGCGCGCGGCGCGGGGCGAGCCGGCCCTGGCGCTCGCCGAGGTCGCCGAGGAGGTCGACGCGCGGATGATCGTGGTCGGCACCCGCGACGCGGGCGTGCTCGCGAGCATCGCCGAGTTCCTGAGCGGGAGCGTCGCCGCCCATCTCGCGCACCGCCAGCACCGCCCCGTGCTCGTCGTCCCGCGCGCCGACCGCGACCCGTCGCGCCCGGCGCCCTGGGACCTCGCGGAGTGACGCGACCCCTCCACCTGCGCCCCGCCGCGATCCTCCTCGTCGCGGCGGGCGGTGCTGTCGGCACGGTGGCTCGCGCCGCGATCGGCGCCGCACTGCCCCCGCTGGGCGTCGTGCCGGTCGCGACGCTCGCCGTGAACCTGCCGGGCGCGTTCCTCCTGGGCCTCCTGCTCGAGGCGCTGGCGCGGCGCGGGCCGGACGAGGGCGGGCGCCGCACCCTCCGCCTCCTGCTCGGCACCGGCGTGCTGGGCGGATTCACGACCTACAGCACCTTCTCGCTCGACACGGTCGCGCTGCTCGAGGGCGGCCACGTCGTGGAGTACCTGCTCTACACCGGCGGCACGCTCGTGCTGGGCGTGCTCGCCGCGGCGCTGGGCATCGCGGTCGCGGGGCAGCGGAGGGCGGCGGCGTGACGCCCGGCCTGCTGCTCGCGGTCGCTCTCGCGGGCGGAGTCGGAGCGGCCGCACGGCTCGTCGTCGACGGGGTCGCGCGGTCGCTCGTGCCGGCGCGCTGGCCGGTCGGCACCGCGCTGATCAACGTGAGCGGGTCGCTGCTGCTCGGAGTCGTCACCGGGCTCGTGCTGGCCGGTGTCCTCGACCCGGTGTGGCGGGCCGTGCTCGGGACGGGCGTGCTCGGCGGCTTCACCACGTTCAGCACGGCGAGCGTCGAGACCGCGCGGCTCTTGCTCGACCGGCGCTGGGCGGCCGGCCTGGGGTACGGCGTCGGCACGGCGGCGCTCGCCGTCGCGGCGGCGGCCGCGGGCCTCGCCCTGACGGGCGTCCGGCTGTCCTGAGCGGCGTGGCGGGCGCTCCGGAGCGGCGTGCGGCTCTGCTCCTCACCGCCCTTCCCGGAGCCCACCCCACGCCCCTCCGCGCCGCCTCGTCGACCCCGCCCCGTCACTCCTGATCCCCCCGCTCACGGGGCAGGCGCCCGCCGCCGCCCCGAGCTGACGCGGATCTCCGCGCGACGACCCCCGGTCGAGGGACGCCTCGACCTCCGGAGCATGGGTGAAGATGGGCGGATGACATCCGCGGGGGTCGTTCCGGAGCTCAGGCTGGCCGTCGTCGACGACCAGCCCCTCTACCGGCACATGCTGTCGTCGCTGCTGCGCGCGGCGCCGGGCGTGTGGAGCGTCGTGGAGGCCGGATCCGCCACGGAGGCGCGGTCGGTGCTGCGGCCCGCGGAGCTCGACGTGGCGATCCTCGACATCGAGCTCGGCGACGGGGACGGCATCGAGCTCGGGCGCCGGCTGCGGTCCACCGCGCCCGGGCTGGGCATCGTCCTGCTCTCGGCCGTCGACGCGATGCACCGCTTCCTCCGCCTCGACCGCGCCGAGGCCCGCGGCTGGAGCTACCTCTCGAAGACCTCCTCCCTCTCCGCCCCCGCGCTGCTCGCCTCCGTCCGCGCGACGGCGGACGGCCGCACCGTGCTCGACCCGGCGCTGGTCGCCGCCCGCGCGGCCCGCCGCGACGCCCCGGTCGCCGCACTGAGCCCGCGCCAGTACGAGGTGCTCTCCGGCCTCGCATCGGGGCTGACCAACGCCGCGATCGGCGAGCGCCTCGGCATCGCGGTCCGCTCGGTCGACAACCACGTCAACGCCGTCTACGCGGCCCTCGGCGTCCGCTCGGACGGCGAGCGCAACCCGAGGGTCGACGCGACGCTCCTCTTCCTCGAGCACACCGGATGAGCGCCGGCCCGCGCGACGCGCGCGAGGACAACCGCATCGTCCTCGGAGCGATGGCCCTCCTGGGCGGCGTGCTCTCGCTGCTGGCCGCGCTCCAGGCCGTCTTCGCGCTCGGGATGCTGTCGCGGACGCTGCGGGGCGTCGATCCGGGGCCGCTGCTCGACGTGACGACGCGCGTCCTGGTCAACGTGGCGACGATCGGGCTCGCGATCGCCCTGGTCGCGGTGCTGCGTCCCGAGCGCTCGACCGGCGGCGCCCGCGTGGCCCGGACGGCGGTCATCTCCCTGGGGATGGGACTCGTCCGCTGCTGCCTCCAGGTGCTGACCGGCGTCTACCCGCTCTCGGCCCTCCCCGCTCTCGCGGTCGAGCTGGTCGTCGGATCCACGGTGATCGCGCTGATCACCGCCTACGGCTACCTGCTCGTGCGCGCGGCACGGCGCGTGCGCGAGAAGGAGCGGGAGCACGCCCGGGCCTCCGTGCAGGCGCTCGAGGCGGTGCAGGCCCTGCAGCGGGAGGAGCTGCGGGTGCGGCGCGACGTCGCGCAGAGCCTGCACGGCGGCCTCCAGAACGGACTCGTGGTGCTGACCGCCGAGCTGCACGCGGTCGCGAGGACATCCGACGAGGCGGCCTCGGAGCGGCTGCTCGCCATCGCCGCCCGGCTCGACCGGCTCCGCGAGGACGAGGTGCGCGCGGTCGGCCACGCCCTCTACCCGGTCGAGATCGACCACGGCCTGGTGCCCGCCGTCCGCGACCTCGTCGCGCGCCTCCCTCCCGAGATCGCCGTCGACCTCGACCTCGGCCGCATCCCGGCGCTCGCCGCCGAGGGTGCCGAGCCGCCGCTCGACCAGCGGATGCTCCTGGTCCGGTTCCTGGAGGAGGCGGTCACCAACGCGCTGAAGCACGGCGGCGCCTCCTCGCTGCGGGTGCGCGGCGACGAGGAGGCGGGCGTCGTGGTGCTCACCCTCGACGACGACGGCCGCGGACTCGTCGAGGGGTCGACGCGCTCGGGGCTGGCGCGGCTGGAGCGGCAGCTCGCGGTCTACGGGGGCTCGTTGGAGCTCTCGGACTCGCCCGTGCTGGCGGGGGCGCGGCTGAGGGCGCGGCTCCCGCTGTCAGGCGCGGCGCCCGGCGGGGACGGCGGCGGGGCGGAGTAGCGGGACGGGCGCTCGCGCCGTCCCTCGCGTCGAGCACCGGCGGTCCGAGGGGCGGATTCACGCCGGATGGCGAGCCGTCTCCTCGTGCCCGCCCCTCACGCCGGGTAGACCAGCAGATCCTCCGGAGCGACGGTGAAGCCTGCCTCGCGGCCGGGCGCGAGGTCGAGGCGCGCCGCGTCGGCCGCCGGGACGTCGGCGGTCAGGAGCGCGCTGCGCACCCGCACCGCGTCTCCCCGCTGCTCCACATCGGTGATCGCGGCGCGGAGGCCTCCCTCTCCGACGGAGACGGCGGAGGGGCGGACCGCGGCGAGCACCGCGGCGCCGACCGCGACCGGCTCGGCCGCGACTCCGGACAGCTCGTGCCCGTCGGCGGTGCGCAGACCCGTCGCGGTGCGGACGCCCTCGAGCAGCTCGAGCCCGGCGAGCTCGGCGGTGAATGCGGTGCGCGGGCGCGTGAGGACGCGGGCGGTCGGCCCCTCCTCGACCACCCGGCCGCCGTGCAGCACCAGAACCCGGTCGGCGAGGGTCCAGGCGTCGAGCACGTCGTGGGTGACCACGATCGCCGAGCGGTCGGCGAGCACCTCGCGGAGCATCCGGCGGAGGACCGGGGCGGTCCGGGCGTCGACCGCGGCCAGCGGCTCGTCGAGCAGCAGAAGGCGCGGGTCGGTCGCGAGGGCCCGGGCGAGGGCGACCCGCTGAGCCTGGCCGCCGGAGAGGCTCCCCGGGCGCCGGTCGGCCAGGTCGGCCACGCCCGCGGCGGCCAGCTCGCGCTCGGCCCGCTCGCGGGACCGCGCCCGTCCGGTGCCGGCGCTGCGCGGACCGAACGCCGCGTTCTCGCGCACGCTGAGGTGCGGGAACAGCAGCGGGTCCTGCGCCAGCAGGGCGACGGGGCGGCGGTGCGGAGGAGTCCACCGGCGGTCGTCGAAGAGCAGCGCGCCGCCGGCGGTCGCCCGCCCGGAGTCGGCGCGGACCAGGCCGGCGATCAGCTCGAGCACGGTCGACTTGCCCGCGCCGTTGGGCCCGAGCAGCGCGATCGTCTCGCCCTCGGCCACGTCGATCCGCACGTCGATCCCGCGAGCCGCGAGCCGCGCCTCCAGCAGCAGGCTCACCGCGGCACCCCCCGGGCGGAGCGCCCGTGCGCGAGACCGATCACGAGCACTGCGACCACCACGAGCACCAGCGCGAGGGCGACCGCCGCGTCCGGATCGCTCTCGCGCTGCAGGTAGATCTCGAGCGGGAGGGTGCGCGTCGTGCCCTCGAGGCTGCCGGCGAAGGTCAGCGTCGCTCCGAACTCGCCGAGCGCCCGCGCGAACGAGAGGATCGCGCCCGAGGCGAGGCCCGGCAGGATCAGCGGCAGCGTGATCCGCCGGAGCACCGTACCGGGGGAGGCGCCGAGCGTCGCGGCGACCGACTCGTACCGCGCGCCGGCGCTGCGCAGGGCGCCCTCGAGCGTCAGCACCAGGAACGGCAGGGCCACGAAGGTCTGCGCGATCACGACGGCGGTGGTCGAGAACGCGATGCGGACGCCGAGGGCCTCCAGTGCGCCGCCGAGCAGGCCCATCCGCCCGAAGGTGAAGAGCAGCGCCAGCCCGCCGACCACCGGCGGGAGCACCAGCGGCAGCAGCACCAGCGAGCGGAGCAGGCGCTGGCCGGGGAAGGCCGTGCGGGCGAGCACGAGGGCCATCGGGGTGCCGAGCAGCAGGCACAGCAGAGTCGCGACGGCGGAGGTGCGCAGGCTCAGCAGGAGCGCGGCGACGGAGGAGTCGGAGGTGATCAGCGGCAGGAACTGCGGCCAGTCGACGCGGGCGAGGATCGCGGCGAGCGGGAGCAGCACCAGCAGGGCGCCGAGCGCGGCGACGGCCACGACCCAGCGCGGCAGGCCGGACCCGGTGCGCATCAGCCGCGGGCGAGCGGCGTCTCGACGATGACCGTGGTCGCCTTGACCACCGCCACCGCGGGAGACCCGGGCTCGAGCCCGAGCTCGCGGACCGCTTCGCTGCTCATCAGCGAGACCACGCGGTGCGGACCGCACTGCAGCTCGACCTGCGCCATCACGGTGTCCATCACGATGCCGGTGACGATTCCGACGAAGCGGTTGCGGGCCGAGCGCGCGACCGGGGACGGATCCTCCGGCAGCACGGCGTTCGCGCGGGCGAGCCGGGCGACCTCGAGGCCGTCGACGACGCGTCTCCCGGACGCGTCCTTCGCGCTCTCGAGCGTCCCGTTCTCGATCCAGCGCCGCAGCGTGTCGTCGCTCACGCCGAGCGCGGCGGCGGCGTCCCTGATCCGTATCTGCGGCATGGAGTCGATCCTACGTCCGCGGCTGAGCCTGTGCCGTGTCCCTCTCCTCTCCACGAGGCGCCGCCGCGGTGCGCCTCCTCCGGCGCGCCGCGTACCCGCACGGCATCTCGTGGAGAGGGAGGAGAGGAACGCGGAGGAACGGGCGCTGGGGATCCCGGGCCGCGCGCGCAACCCCCTGGAGGATCGGCGGGAGCACGACGCACGCTGAAGGGACGACGACACAGGAGGCGGCATGCGCGCGATGGTCTACCGGGGCCCCTACAAGGTCCGCGTGGAGGAGAAGGACCGGCCGAGGATCGAGCACCCGAACGACGCGATCGTCCGGGTGACCATGGCGGCGATCTGCGGATCCGACCTGCACCTCTACCACGGGCTGCTCCCGGACACCCGGATCGGCCACACCTTCGGCCACGAGTTCATCGGCGTGGTCGACGAGGTCGGCTCGTCGGTGGAGAACCTCAGCGTCGGCGACACGGTGATGGTCCCCTTCACCATCTACTGCGGCTCCTGCTGGTTCTGCTCCCGCGGCCTCTACTCCAACTGCCACAACGTGAATCCGAACGCCACCGCGATCGGCGGCATCTACGGCTACTCGCACTCGGCGGGCGGCTACGACGGCGGGCAGGCGGAGTACGTGCGCGTCCCGTTCGCCGACGTGGGCCCGACGAAGATCCCCGAGTGGCTGCCGCACGAGGACGCCCTGATGCTCACCGACGCCTTCTCGACCGGCTACTTCGGCGCGCAGCTCGGCGACATCGTCGAGGGCGACACAGTCGTGGTGCTCGGAGCCGGACCGGTCGGCCTGGCCGCCGCGCGGTCCGCCTGGCTGATGGGCGCCGGCCGCGTCATCGTCGTCGACCAGATCGACTACCGCCTCGCCAAGGCCCGCGAGTTCGCCTTCGCGGAGACCATCGACTACACCGAGGAGGACGACCTCATCGTCACCCTCAAGAAGACCACCGGCGGGCTCGGCGCCGACGTCGTGATCGACGCGGTCGGCGCGGAGGCCGACGGGAACCTCCTCCAGCACGTCACCGGCGCCAAGCTCAAGCTGCAGGGCGGCTCGCCGATCGCGCTCAACTGGGCGATCGACGGCGTCCGCAAGGGCGGCACCGTCTCGGTGATGGGCGCCTACGGTCCGCTCGCGAGCGCCGTCAAGTTCGGCGACGCCGTCAACAAGGGCCTCACGCTGCGGATGAACCAGGCCCCCGTCACCCGGCAGTGGCCGCGCCTGTTCGAGCACATCCGTGCCGGGCACATCACGCCCAGCGACCTGATCACGCACCGCATCCCGCTCGAGCACATCGCCGAGGGGTACCACCTGTTCTCGTCCAAGCTCGACGGCTGCATCAAGACCGTCGTCGTCCCGTAGGAGGATCCCGTGCCGTACACCGCCGACCGCCCCGTCCGCGTGCCGACCGCCGAGGAGCTGCGTGCCCGCATCCCGGGCTGGGGCGCCGACCTCGATCCCGCCGACCGGCCCGCCTTCCCCCGCGAGCGCAGCGACCTCGTCTCGGGCGCGCACTGGGAGCGTCCGGAGAGGATGCGGACGCACGGCCGTCGCGAGAAGAGCATCGAGCACCTCGAGCTGCCCGCCGTCTTCGGCACGGCGCAGCCCCTCCACGGGGTCTCCGGCGCGATCCGCCGCTACGCCTACGACCGGTTCAGCGAGGGGCGCCACGCGCACTGGCTGCTGCTCGTGCTGGGCGACCGGGTGGAGTCGACCGGGGCGCACCTCCGCTCGCTGCTCACGACACGGCCGGACGATCCGATCACCGAGACCGGCGTGCTCGCCGAGGTGCACGCGCACCCGATCGCCTCGCGCCGCGGCCGGACCGACGTGCGCCACCAGATCCTCGACCCGCTGCTCGTCGGCGGTCCCTGGGCCCTCGCGGCCCTCGGCGCCGTGGCCGTCGCCCGCCGCCTCCTGCGCTGACGCCCGTTCCCCTCTCGCGAGAGGCCGCTCCGGTACGCCGCCGTCGGCGTGTCGCGGACCGGAGCGGCGTCTCGCGGAGGAGGACGGGGTTCAGCGGCTGCGGGGTGCGGCGCCCGCGGTCGGCGCGGTGCGGGTGTCGACGCTCGCCGTGAGTGCCGCGGAGTAGCCGGACGCCGGGCTGCCGGACATCGCCGCGAGCTGCAGGGCTCCGCCGTCGTCGCCGAAGACGGAGTCCGAGTCCAGGCCGACCCGGGCGAGGTTCGCGGCCGAGCCCGCGTACGCCTCGAGGGCGTAGACCGCGGTGCACGCCTCCTCCTGCAGGGCGACCTGCGAGGTCGCGATCGCGTTCGACGCGTCGGTGATCGAGTCCGCTCCCGGGTACACCTCGAAGTGGATGTGCGGCCAGCGGCCGGAGTAGCAGGCCGGGACGATCGAGGCGAAGGAGACGACGCCCGACGCGTCGGCGACCTGCACGCCGCGGAGGTACGTCTCGTCCTCGACGCCGCGGGAGTACATCGAGTAGTCCCCGTTCGCGTCGCAGTGCCAGACGTACACGGCGGCTCCGGCGAACGGCACGCCCCCGTTCGCCGCGTCGAGGATCGTCAGAGTGAGCGCCAGGGGGACCCCGTCGGCCGTCGCGCCGCCGCCGATGCTGGTGCGCAGGTCGCTGCGGACGATCCCGGAGCGCTCGAGGACGTCGACCCCGTTCGAGCCGTCGCCCGGGTAGGGGCCGGCCGTCTCGTCGGGGATCTCGCCGGCGACCGCGGTGCCGGTCCCGGCCGTGGCGGTCGCGGTGGGAGTCGCGGTGGCGGTCGCGGCGGCGGAGGAGGCGGATCCCGATCCTCCGGTGGCGCACGCCGCGAGCCCGAGGGTCGCCGCCCCCGCGCCGACCAGCGTCAGCACGCCGCGCCGCGAGAAGAGGGTCCCCACGTCGAACGGGAGGCCCTGGTCGACCACCTCCTCCTCGGGGCGGTCGAGGCGGCGGCCCTCGTAGGCCGGTCCGTCGGGCGTGCTGCGGGGCTCCGGGATGCGGGTCATGGTCGTGCTCCTCGTCGATCGTGGTGTCCGTCGCGAGCAACCCTGGCCGCCGGGGCTCTGCGCCTCCGATGACCGTCCTACGACCCTCCTATGACCGACCCGCTGACCGTCCTGCACCCCTCGTCCGACGCCGCGACGCTCCTCACGGCGCTCCGAACCCGGCCGCCGCGAGCACCGCGCGCCCGGCGTCGGAGGCGACGTACGCGACGAAGGCCGCCGCCGTGGCCGGGTCGCCCGCTCCGGTCAGCGCCGCGATCGGGTACGTGTTCACCGCCTCCGAGGCCTCGGCGAAGGGGATGCCGCTGACCGAGCCCGCGGCCCCGCGGACGTCGGTCGCGTAGACGAGCCCGGCGTCCGCTTCGCCCGAGGACACCTTGCCGAGCACGTCGGTGACCGACGACTCCTCGCTCACGGGGGCGATGTCGACCCCGGCGGCCTGCTCGACGGCGGCGGCAGCTGCTCCGCACGGCACCTGCGGCGCGCAGACGACGGTGGCGGTTCCGGGCCGGGCGAGGTCGGCGAGCGAGGCGACCTGCGCCGGGTTGCCGGGGGGCACGGCGATCTCGAGCGTGTTCGTGGCGATGTCGACCGGGTCCCCGTCGACGAGCCCGGCCTCGGCGACGGTGGACATCGTGCGCTCGTCGGCGGAGGCGAAGACGTCGGCCGGGGCGCCGTTGACGATCTGCGTCGCGAGGTCGGAGGAGCCGGCGAAGGAGAGCTCGACCTCGGCTCCGGGCTCGGCGGCCTCGAACCCCGTGGCGAGCTCGGTGAACGCGCCCTTCAGCGAGGCGGCGGCGAAGACCGTGAGGGAGCCGCCGACCGAGGACGTCGCGCCGTCGCTGGCCGCGTCGCCGGCGGGGGTCGACGGAGTGGAGCAGCCCGCGAGCAGGAGGAGCGCGGCAGCGGCCGGGACGAGGGGGAGCAGGCGACGATGCACGGGGACCTCCGGATCTGGAGTCCGCAGATGCGGCGGACAGCTGATCCTAGGACCTCAGGTGCGGAGGCGAGCTGGGAGGAGGGCCTCACGTGCGGCGGAGAGACGATCCGAGGATCGGACCGGCCGGGTGACGCACCTGCGCGAGGACCGACGGGCCGCGCGACGCACAGCGGCGGGCGGACCGCAGCCCTCCGGCTCCGGCCCGCCCGCCGCTCGTCGCGGCCGCCTCGACGGCGGTCCTCCGCTCAGCCCTGCGGCGGCGAGTAGAACTGGAGGTCGTTGCCCTCCGAGTCCTTGAAGGGGAGGATGCGGCCCCACTCGTGGTCGCTGATCTCGCCCTCGATCGACGCGCCCCGCGCCGTGAGGCGCTCCAGCTCGTCCTCGATCGAGCCCTCGGGCTGGAACGAGATGACCGCCCCGCCCTGCTCCGCGACCGTCGCCGACTCGCGGGCGTTCAGGCCGATCATCAGCCCGCCGGCGTCCAGCTCCGACCAGTCGTCCGAGGTGTCCTTGACCTCGAGGCCGAGCGTGTCGCGGTAGAACGCGACCGCCCGCTCCATGTCCGTGACGGGGACCCAGACCGTTGCGACTCCTGATGCCATGTCGTGCTCCTTCGCTCGATGATGCCGTTCCTCCGACGCTAGGTCGGGGACGCCCGGAGCGGGGGCCCTTGCGCCGACGCGCGGAGGCTGCTCTCGCGCGGGCGCCTCTCCGCCGAGACACCGCCCCCCGCCGGCGTCCCGGCGCGCAGCGGGACGTCTCGGCCCGGCCTCCGCGCGCGTGCGCCCCCCGCCTCAGCGCTCGGCGACGAAGCGGTGCACCACCGCGAGGTCCTCGTTGCCGAGGCCGGCGTCGACCAGGTCGCGGAACACGGTGCGGAGCGTGCCGAGCAGCGGAGCGGAGGTGCCCGTCGCCTCCGCCTCGTCGGCCGCGGCCCGCAGGTCCTTGTCCATGAAGGAGGCGACGCCGGTCGGCGTGTAGTCGCGGGCGACCAGGGCGGCGCGCTTGGTCTCGAGGACGCGGCTGCCCGCGTAGCCGCCCTCCAGCAGGGCGAGCAGCGTGTCGAGGTCGAGGCCGGAGCGCTCGGCGATGACGGCGGCCTCCGCGATCGCGGTCATGGTCGCGGCGACGACGAGCTGGTTGCAGGCCTTCGCCACCTCGCCGGCACCGAGCGGCCCGAGGCGGACGGCGGTCCCGCAGGCGGACAGCACGGGCAGCACCCGGGCGACGTCCTCCTCCGCCCCGCCGACCATGATCGAGAGGGTCCCCGCCTCGGCGCCCTCGGTGCCGCCGCTGACGGGGGCGTCGACGAGGCGGAGCCGCGGGTGGCGCCCCGCCAGCTCGCGCAGGCCGGAGGCGGACACGCTGGAGCAGACGACGAGCACGAGGTCCGACCCCGCGGCGAGCACTCCCTCTTCTCCCTCGAGCACCTCCTCGAGCTGCGGCAGGTCCGGCACCATCACGATCAGCACGTCCGAGGCGGCGGCGAGCGAGCGGGCGGAGTCGTGCCACTGCGCCTCGGGGACGGCGCGGCGGGCGCGGTCGGCGGAGCCGATGCGCGCGGTGATCCCGAGCGGGATGCCGGCGGCGACGAGGCGCCGGGCCATCGGGGCGCCCATGCTCCCGAGCCCGACGAAGCCGGTGCGCGCGGGCGGGAGGGCGGCGGTCGTGGTGTCCGGCATGCGCCCAGCATATCGAACACGGTTCACAGGAGTGAAGTAGGGTGGGCGCGGGCCGATCCGGGGGAGAGCCTCCCGCACCGTCCCGCGAAGGGACACCCGTGACCGATCGCCTCCGCGTCGTCATCGCCTCGCCGCTCAGCCCCGAGCTGATCGCCCGCGTCGTCGAGCTCGAGCCGCGCCTCGACGTCATCGCCGACCAGAGCCTCCTCCCTCCGATGCGCCACCCCGGCGACCACGGCGGAGACCCCTCCTTCCGGCGCACCCCGGAGCAGCAGCGCGCCTTCGACGAGCTGGTCGACTCCGCCGACGTGCTCTACGGCGTGCCGGACGAGACCCCCGCCGCCCTCGCGCGCACGGCGGCCGCGAATCCGCGCCTCCGCTGGGTGCAGACGATGCCCGCCGGCGGAGGCGCGCAGGTGCGGGCCGCGGGGCTCGACGACGCGCAGCTCGAGCGCATCGCGTTCTCGACCTCGGCGGGAGTCCACTCCGAGCCGCTCGCCGAGTTCGGGGTCTTCGGACTCCTGGCCGGCGCCAAGTCCCTCCCGCGCCTCCAGTCCCTCCAGCGCGAGCGCGTCTGGGGCGGCCGGTGGACGATGGGGCTGATCTCGGAGCAGACGGTCCTGATCGTGGGGCTCGGCACGATCGGGCGCGCGACGGCCCGCAAGCTCCAGCAGCTCGGCGCCCGCGTGATCGGCACGAGCCGCCACGAGACCGAGGTCGAGCACGTCGACGAGATCGTCGCCCCCGACGCGATCGCGGAGGTGGCGGGCCGGATCGACGGGGTCGTCGTCACGCTCCCCGGCACCGCCGCCACCGAGAAGCTGGTCGGCTCAGAGTTCTTCGCCGCACTGCGCCCCGGCGCCTCGTTCGTCAGCGTCGGCCGAGGGACGGTCGTCGACGAGGAGGCGCTGCTCGCCGCCCTCGACGACGGCCGCGTCGGCTTCGCCGCGCTCGACGTGGTGGCGGAGGAGCCGCTCGAGCAGAGCAGCCCGCTCTGGAGCCACCCGAGCGTCCTGATCAGCCCCCACACCGCGGCGCTGAACGTCGCGGAGGACCGCCTGATCGCCGAGCTCTTCGCGCGCAACGCCACCCGCTTCCTCGACGGGGAGCCCCTGATCAACCGAGTCGATACGGTGGAGTTCTACTGATCCCGCCCCCGGAAGAGGACGCCATGGCCCGCCCCGATGCGCCCCCGACGACGGTCGACTCCGACAGGGGCTCGGGCGCCCCGGCCGTGTCGCGCGCCATGCGGATCCTCGATCTCCTCGCCGACGCGGGCGGCCCGCGCACGCTGACGGACATCGCCCGCGAGCTCGGGATCGCCAAGTCGTCGACCTCGAACCTCTGCGCCGCGCTCGAGGAGGGCCGGCTGATCCGCCGTGTCGGCTCCGGCTTCCTCCTCGGCCGGCGCACCGTCGAGCTCGGCAGCCACTACCTCGCCGGCTTCGACCCGGTGCGCGAGTTCTACCGGCTCTGCGAGGAGTCGCCGGTGCTCTCGCGTCAGCTGGTGCAGATCGCGCTGCTCGACGGCACGCGGGTCCTCTACCTGGCGGTGCACGAGGGGCGGGAGCGGTTCGCGCTCTCCGCGAGCGTCGGCGACCGGTACCCCGCCTCCGCCACGGCCGTCGGAACGGCGCTCCTGGCCGAGCTCGACGACAGCGAGATCGCCGAGCGCTTCGCCGACGACCGCGACATCGTCGTCTTCACCGACCGGTCCACGTCCTCGACCCGCGAGTTGCTCCGCAAGGTCGCCGCCGCGCGCGTGCGCGGCTACGCGATCGACGACGGCGAGCTGCACCCCAGCGTCCTGGGCGTCGCCGTCGCGGTCCCGGCCGCCACCCGCTCCGATCTCTCGGTCGCGGTCGGCGTCTCGCTGGTCCGGCCGGTCGCCGACGATCAGGAGGAGGTCGTCGCGGCCCTCCGCGAGGCCGCCGCGGCGCTCGGCCGCCCGCCCCTCGTCGCCGGAGCACCCGCCTGACGCCCCGCCGTCCATTCTGTTGAATGCCGTTCACTGGGCTGTTACGCTCGGCCCATCCCGCCTCCGCGGGCCGGAGTGAGCGAGGCACCGTGGCGACCAGCAGAACGAGCAGCAGCACCGGCGTCGAGCCGAGGGGCGTCCGCTGATGCGCCTCGCGCGGATCCGGGCCGAGGACGGACCGGCCGTCGTCCTCCAGGTCGCGGGGGAGTGGCGCGAGATCGAGGACGCCTTCGCCGCGGAGCCGGTCGAGACGGGCCGCCGCTGGCCCGTCGAGGGCGCGCAGCTGCTGGCCCCGGTGGAGCCCCGCGTCATCCTCGGCATGGCGCACAACGGCTCCGCGGCCGACCGGCTGCTGCCGCCGCAGGCCTTCCACAAGACCGCGCACACGCTGGCCGGGCCCGGCGATCCGATCGTCCTCGACGAGGGCATCGGCCCGGTGGTCGTCGAGGGCGAGCTCGCCCTGGTCATCGGCCGCACCGCTCGGCACCTCACCGCCGAGAACGCGCTCGCGCACGTGCTCGGAGCGACGGTCGCGAACGACGTCACCGCTCCCGGGATGATCGCCGCCGACGGCCTCTTCCTCCAGGGCAAGAACGGCGACGGCTGGACGCCGCTCGGACCGTGGATCGAGACCGGAGTCGACGTCGACGCGGTCGGCATCACGGTGAGCGTCGACGGGGAGGTGCGGGCCGTCTCCTCGACCGAGCGCCTCGGCTGGCGCGCCGCCGAGATCCTGGTGCACCTCACCTCCCACCTCACTCTCCACCCGGGTGACGTCGTCCTCACCGGCTCGCCCGGCACGGCCGTCGAGGTCGGGCCCGGCCAGGAGGTCCTGATCGCCCTCGACGGGATCGGCGCGCTCGCGAGCCGCACTGTCGCGGGCCCTCCGCGCGCGGCGCCTCCGCAGCCCTGACATCCGCTCCGACCCTCTGGAGGAACCGTGCTCTTCGACCTGACCGACCGCGTGGCGCTCGTCACCGGATCCAGCCGCGGCATCGGCCGCGCCGTCGCCACCGGCCTCGCCGAGGCGGGCGCCACCGTCGTCCTGAACGGCCTCGACCCCGAGCGCCTCGAGGCCGCCCGCGCCGAGCTCGCGGAGCGGTTCCCCGGCACCGACGACCGCCCGCGGATCCACGCCCGCGCCTTCGACGTCACCGACGACGCGGCCGCCGAGGCGGGCGTCGCCTGGATCGAGGAGGCGGTGGGTCCGTTGCGCATCCTGGTCAACAACGCCGGCGTCCAGCACCGCGTGCCCCTGCTCGAGCTCGAGGTCGCCGACTGGGAGCGGGTGCTGCGCACGAACCTCACCAGCGCCTTCGTGGTCGGCCGGGCGGCGGCGAAGCGGATGATCCCGCGCGGCGCCGGGAAGATCGTCAACGTCGCCTCGGTGCAGGCCGATCTCGCGCGGCCGACGATCGCGCCCTACACCGCCTCGAAGGGCGGGATCCGCAACCTCACCCGCGCGATGACGGCGGAGTGGGCGCAGCACGGCATCCAGGTCAACGCGATCGCTCCGGGCTACATCCACACCGAGATGACGCAGGGCCTCGTCGACGACGAGGAGTTCAACGCCTGGATCCTCGGGCGCACGCCCGCCGCGCGCTGGGGCCGCGTCGAGGACCTGGTCGGCCCCGCCGTCTGGCTCGCCTCCGACGGCTCGGACTACGTCAACGGGCAGGTCGTCTTCATCGACGGCGGCATGACCGTCGTCGTCTGAGCCACCCCTCGACCCACCGAACGGAACCCGCATGACCGCGCTCGTCCCCGTCTCCACCACCCGCGTCGTCGTCCACGCCGCCGGCGACCTCCGCGTCGAGGAGGCGCCGCTCGCGCCGCGCGGCTCCGGCGAGGCCCTCGTCGCCGTCGCGTACGGCGGGATCTGCGGCTCCGATCTGCACTACTGGACGCACGGCGCCGCGGGCGAGTCGATCCTCCGCGAGCCGCTGACGCTCGGCCACGAGGTGGTCGGCACGGTCGTCGAGGCAGCGGCGGACGGCTCCGGACCCCCGGACGGCGCGGCCGTCGCCGTGCACCCCGCGACCGCGCGCGGCGAGTGGCCCGACGGGCGGCCGAACCTCGCGACCGAGGGCACCTACCTGGGCAGCGCCGCGCGGATGCCGCACACCCAGGGCGCATTCGCCCGCCACGCGGTGCTGCCGGCGCGCATGCTCCGCGAGCTGCCCGCCGGCCTCGGGCTCCGGGAGGCGGCGCTCGCGGAGCCGGCGAGCGTCGCCTGGCACGCGGTGTCGCGCGCGGGTGAAGTGTCGGGACGGCGCGCGCTGGTGATCGGCAGCGGCCCGATCGGGGCGCTGATCGTCGCCGTGCTGAAGCGGGCGGGGGCGGCCGAGATCGTCGCCGTCGACCTGGCCGAGGAGCCCCTCGCGATCGCCCGGGCGGTCGGAGCGACCCGGACGATCCGCGCGACCGACGCCGACGCGATCGCCGAGGTCGCGGCCGACGTCGTCTTCGAGTCCTCGGGCAGCCCGCGCGGCCTCGGTTCGGCCGTCCGGGGCGCCGCCCGCGGCGGCACCGTCGTGATGGTGGGACTCCTCCCCTCGGGCGAGCAGCCGGCCCTGATCTCGCTCGCGATCACCCGGGAGCTGCGCCTGATCGGCTCCTTCCGCTTCGTCGACGAGATCGACGAGGTGCTGGCGGCGCTCGCCGACGGGAGCCTCGCGGTGGCGCCGGTGGTCACGCAGGTGCTGCCGCTGGAGCGCGCCCTCGAGGCCTTCGAGCTCGCCCGCGACGCCTCGCGCTCGAGCAAGGTGCTGCTCGACTTCACCCCGTGACGGGCGCTCGAGGCGCCTCCGGAGGGTCGGGATCGCCCGAGCGTTCGGGGTTCCCTCGGACGGCGGCGCCGCCGGAGCACTACCGTTGCACCATGGCGTCCACCGATACCCCCGATTCCGCCCCCGAAGCCGACACCGCTTCCGAGAGCGCCCCCACGCTCACCTTCTCCGACCTCGGTCTCTCCGACCCGGTCCTCAAGGCCCTCAAGGAGGTCGGCTACGAGACGCCCTCGGCCATCCAGGCCGCGACGATCCCGTCCCTCCTCTCCGGCCGCGACGTCCTCGGCGTCGCCCAGACCGGCACCGGCAAGACCGCGGCGTTCGCGCTGCCGATCCTCTCGCGCCTCGACGTCTCGCAGAAGACGCCGCAGGCCCTCGTGCTGGCCCCGACCCGCGAGCTCGCGCTGCAGGTGTGCGAGGCGTTCGAGCGCTACGCGTCCGGCCTCCGCGGCGTCCACGTCCTCCCCGTCTACGGCGGCCAGGGCTACGGCACCCAGCTCTCCGCGCTCCGCCGCGGCGTCCACGTCGTCGTCGGCACGCCCGGCCGCATCATGGACCACCTCGAGAAGGGCACCCTCGACCTCTCGCAGCTGAAGTTCCTGGTTCTCGACGAGGCCGACGAGATGCTCAAGATGGGCTTCGCGGAGGACGTCGAGACGATCCTCGCCGACACCCCCGTCGAGAAGCAGATCGCGCTGTTCTCGGCGACGATGCCCGCGCAGATCCGCCGCATCTCCGGCAAGTACCTGAAGGAGCCGGAGGAGATCACGGTCAAGAACAAGACCACGACCTCCGTCAACACCACCCAGCGCTACCTGATGGTGTCGTACCCGCAGAAGGTCGACGCGCTCACCCGCATCCTCGAGGTCGAGAACTTCGAGGGCATGATCGTGTTCGTCCGCACGAAGAGCGAGACGGAGACGCTGGCCGAGAAGCTGCGCGCCCGCGGCTACACCGCGGCGGCGATCAGCGGAGACGTGGCCCAGGCCCAGCGCGAGCGCACCGTCGAGCAGCTGAAGTCCGGCAAGCTCGACATCCTCGTCGCGACCGACGTCGCCGCCCGCGGTCTCGACGTCGAGCGCATCAGCCACGTCGTCAACTACGACATCCCGATCGACACCGAGTCGTACGTCCACCGCATCGGCCGCACCGGTCGCGCGGGGCGCAGCGGAGCGGCGATCAGCTTCGTCACGCCGCGCGAGCGCCGCCTCCTCGCCGCCATCGAGAAGGCCACCCGCCAGCCGCTGACCGAGATGCGGATGCCGAGCGTCGAGGACGTCAACGTCACCCGCCTCTCGCGCTTCGACGACGCGATCACCGCGGCGCTCGCCGACACCGAGCGCCTGCAGCGCTTCCGCGACATCATCGGCCACTACGTCGAGCACCACGACGTGGTCGAGTCGGACGTCGCCGCCGCGCTGGCCATCGTCGCGCAGGGCGAGGAGCCGCTGCTGCTCTCGCCCGACGACCCCCGCTTCGCCCGTCGCGAGCGCGAGGACCGCGACTCCCGGCCCGACCGCGGCGACCGTCCCGAGCGCGGCGACCGCTTCGACCGCGGCGGCGACCGGGGCGAGCGTCCCGAGCGCCGTCAGCGCCCGGCGAACAGCAACCTCGCCTCGTACCGGATCGAGGTCGGCCGCCGCCAGCGCGTCGAGCCCCGCCAGATCGTGGGCGCGCTCGCGAACGAGGGCGGCCTCAACCGCGGCGACTTCGGGCACATCGACATCCGCCCGGACTTCTCGATCGTGGAGCTGCCGGCCGACCTGCCCCAGGACGTGCTCGACCGCCTCGCCGACACCCGCATCAGCGGCCAGCTGATCGAGCTGAAGCCGGACCGCCGTCCGAGCCGCGCCGGCGCCGACCGCGGCGCACGCCCCAGCGGCCCGAGCCGCTCGAGCGAGCGCCCGGAGCGCAAGCCGCGCTACTGACGCCTCCCGCCCCGGCGGACGGGCCTCCACGAGATGCCACTCCGGTACAGCGACACCCGCGTGTCGCGTACCGGGCTGGCGTTTCGCATCCGTCCGGGGGCGGCCTCAGCGGCGCAGGACGCGCCGGGCCAGCACGTTGCCGAGCAGCTGCACCAGCTGCACGATCACGATGATCACGAGCACCGCGGCCCAGGTGACGACCGGCTCGAACTGCCGGTAGCCGTACTGGATCGCGAAGTTGCCGAGCCCGCCGGCGCCGATGTATCCGGCGACCGCCGACATGTCGATCACGGCGACGAACACGAACGTGTAGCCGAGGATCAGCGGACCGAGCGCCTCCGGCAGCAGCACCGTGCGGACGATCCGGAACCGGCTCGCTCCGACCGACCGCGCCGCCTCGATCACGCCGGGCTGCACGGTCAGCAGGTTCTGCTCCACGATCCGCCCGATGCCGAAGGCGGCGCCGAGCGAGAGGGTGAAGACGATGGCGTCCGTGCCGATGCCGGAGCCGACCACCAGCCGGGCCAGCGGCTGGGCCGCGGCGATGAAGATGATGAACGGGATCGGCCGGAACACGTTCACGATCACGTTGAGCAGTCCGTGGACCACCCGGTTCGCGTAGAGGGCGCCGCCGCGGGTGAGCGCGAGGCCCAGTCCGATCAGCAGTCCGCCGAGCCCGCCGAAGAGGAGGCTCAGCGCGACGATGTAGAGCGTCTCGCCGGTCGCCTGGACGAGCTTGGGCAGGAGCGGGATCAGCTCGTTCATCGGGGCACCTCCGTGAGGGCGACGCGTTCGCCGAGGCGGGCGAGGAGGGGGTCGACGACGCCGTCCGGCGCGTCGAGGGCGACCGTGAGGTGGCCGAAGGCCCGCCCGCGGACGTCGGTGATGCCGCCGTAGACGAGCTCGAGCGGCACACCGGCGGCCGCGACCTCGGCGAAGACGTCGCCCTGGGAGGCGGAGTCGTCCGAGAACGAGAGCGTGACCAGCCGGCCGCGGTGGCGCGCGCGCAGCACGGCCGCCTCCGCGGGCGAGGGCACCGAGCGGACGACCGTGGAGACGAAGCGGCGGGTGACCGGCTCGCGCGGGGCCGAGAACACGTCGAAGACGGGCCCGCGCTCCACGATGCGGCCCGACTCCATCACCGCGACCTTCGTCGCGAGCTGCTGGACCACGTCCATCTCGTGGGTGATCACGACGATGGTGACGCCCAGCTCCTCGTTGATGCGGCGGAGGAGGGCGAGCACCTCGCCGGTGGTGTCCGGGTCGAGCGCGCTGGTGGCCTCGTCGGCCAGCAGGATGCGCGGGGAGGCGGCGAGGGCGCGGGCGATGCCGACGCGCTGCTTCTGCCCGCCCGAGAGCTGCTCCGGGTGGCTGCGCGCCTTGTCGCTCAGACCGACGAAGCGGAGCATCTCGTCGACGCGGGCGCGCTGCTCCGCCCGCGGGACGCCCGCGACCTGCAGCGGGTAGGCGACGTTCTGCCCCACGGTCTTCGAGCCGAACAGGTTGAACTGCTGGAAGATCATCCCGATGCCCAGGCGCAGCCGGCGCAGCTCGCGCTCGGGCAGGCCCACGGTCTCGCGGCCGTCGATCTCGATGCTGCCGCTGGTCGCGGGCTCGAGGGCGTTGACGAGGCGCGCGAGCGTGCTCTTGCCGGCGCCGGAGTAGCCGATCACGCCGTAGACGTCGCCCGCCTCGATCTCGAGGCTCACGCCGTCGACGGCCGCGGTCGGGGCGGCGCCGCGCCCTGCGCCGGGGTACACCTTGCGCACGTCGGTCATGCGGATGAGCGGCACAGGGCGCCCTTTCTGTTGCGGGGGAGGCGCGGGACCGCGCCGGTGGGGAGCTCCGCGAGCGGAGGACCCGACCGGCGCGGTGCCGCGGGTGCCGGAGTCAGGAGGCGGCGGAGATGTCGGTCTCGGCGGACTCGAGCGAGGTCTCCAGCTCGGAGGCGGGGGTCTTCAGGAAGACCGCGGTGCCGCCGGACTGCTCCGAGACGCCGTCGAGCACGTCCTGGCTGTCCTGGTAGATCGAGACGAGCTTCGTGTAGGTCTCGTTCTCGGCGTCGTCGGCCCGGGCGGCGAAGATGTTCGTGTAGAGCAGGGAGGCGGGGTCGCTCGGGTCGTCCTGGGCGATCGCGTCCGAGGCCTTGAGGCCCGCGTTCTCGATGAAGTCGTTGTTGATGATCGCGGCGGCCACGTCCGGGAGCGACGTCGGGGTGAGGGAGGCCTCCAGCGCGGTGACCTCCACCTTCGAGGAGGACTCGACGTCGTCGACGTTCGAGAGCACTCCGCCGCCGTCCTTCAGCTCGACGAGCCCGGCCGACTGCAGCACCAGCAGCGCGCGCGCCTGATTGGTCTCGTCGTTGGGGATCGCGACGGTGGAGCCGGCGGGGATGTCCGCGACGTCGTCGTACTGCGAGGAGTAGAGGCCGAGCGGGTAGATCGCGGTCGCGCCGATCGGCACGAGGTCGGCGTCGGCCGAGGTGTTGTACTGCGCCAGGTAGGCGATGTGCTGGAACTGGTTGAGGTCGATCTCGCCCTCGGTGAGGGCGGGGTTGGGCTGGTTGTAGTCGCTGAAGTCGACGATCTCGACGTCGATCCCGGCGTCGGCGGCGGCCTTCTCGTAGGTGGCCCAGTAGGGGTCGCTCGCGCCGACCACGCCGATGCGGACGGTGTCGTCGCCGCCGCCCGCGCCGGAGCAGCCGGCGAGGAGGAGGGCGGCGGAGGCGGCGATCGCGGAGGTCGCGAGGAGTCGGGTGCGCAGGGTCATGGCTGTGGGGATCCTTCCGTGGAGAGGATCCGGGCACTCGGCGCCGACCGGGCGGTGCTGGTCACCGCCGGCGCTGCGACCGGCCTCCGGTCGCTCGGCGCCGCGACTGCGCGGATCCCGGGGATCACCTTACGAAGGCGGTCGGACCCGCGCGGAACCCGCGCGTAACACGGCGACTCGGAGGCAGAGGAGGCGCGCGCTCACCGCGGGATCGCGCTGTGACGGCTGCTCAGCGCCTGACCGCGCCGCGCCGGGCGCTCAGCTCGCGAGCGCGCCGTCCTCGCCCGCCGACGCCTCGTGCTTGGCGATCCGCTTCGCGATCGCGTCGCGCTCGGCCCGGAGCGACGCGATGGTCGGCTTGTCCAGGCGGGGGTCGGCCAGGTCGGCGAAGGGGCTCGCGGCGCCGGTGCGCGCGGACACGAGCGCTGCGTACGCCTTCGTCGCGGCGCGGAGCTCGGCTCCCGCCCGTTCGACCTTCCGCGGCTTCGACTCCTTGTCCGAGACGAGTCGGGCGTGCTTGTCGAGGGCGTCTACCAGCGCGCGATGCGCGGCGTCAATCTTCTTGCTCATAGGCGCATTATGGCGCAGGATCGGCGCACGGCGCCGAACGCGTCCCGCACCAGCCCTCCGTGCCCCTTCGCGAGAGGCCGCTCGGGTACGCGACACGCAGGGGAGGCGTACCGGAGCGGCCTCTCGCGGGGAGGGGACGGGCGGGTCAGCGGGCGACCGGCGTGGAGACGGACGACGCGCCGGCGCTGGTGGCCACCGCGTCGAGGACTCGCTGCACGTCGAGGGCGTCGGCGAAGGTGGGCGTGACCGCCGTGCCGCCGGCGATCGCCTCGACGAGGTCGACGACCTGGTGCGTGAAGAGGTGCTCGTAGCCGATGCCGTGCCCGGTCGGCCACCACGCCGCCATGTACGGGTGCGCCGGCTCGGTGACCTGGATGCGCCGGAAGCCCTGCGCCTCCTCGGGGTCGCGGGCGTCGTAGTACTCGAGCTCGTTCATCCGCTCGAAGTCGAACGCGATCGAGCCGAGCTCGCCGTTCACCTCGATCCGGTTGGCGTTGCGGCGGCCGGTCGCGACGCGGGTCGCCTCGAAGACGCCCAGGGCACCGCCCTCGAAGGAGGCGGTGAAGGCCGCGGCGTCGTCGACGGTCACCGCGCCGCGCGGGGCGTCGGCACCGGCGCGGCCGCCGAGGCCGACCTGCTCGCTGAGCACGGGGCGCTCGGTGGTGAAGGTGCGCAGCGTCGCCGAGACCGAGGTGATGCCGCGGCCGGTCAGCCACTGGGCGGTGTCGATGCTGTGCGCGCCGATGTCGCCGAGGGCGCCCGAGCCGGCGCGCTCCTTCTGCAGGCGCCAGGTCAGCGGCGCCTCGGAGTCGGACAGCCAGTCCTGCAGGTACTGGGCGCGCACGTGGCGGATGTCGCCGAGGCGGCCCTCCTCGATGAAGCGCTTCGCGAGGGCGAGGGCCGGGGTGCGACGGTAGCTGAAGCCGCACATCGCCACCTTCCCGGAGGCGGCGGCCGCGGCGACCATCCGCTCCGCCTCCTCGACGGAGTTGGCGAGTGGCTTCTCGCACAGCACGTGCTTGCCGGCCTCGAGGGCCGCGATGGCGATCTCGGCGTGGGTGTCGCCCGGGGTGCAGATGTCGACGAGGTCGATGTCGTCGCGGGCGATGACGGCCCGCCAGTCGGTGGAGGCCTCGCTCCAGCCCAGCCGCTCGGCGCGCTCCGCGGTCGAGTCGGGGTTGCTCCCCACGAGCACGGCGAGCTCGGGGCGGAGGGGGAGGGGGAAGAAGCGGGAGGCGGTGCGCCAGGCGTGCGAGTGGGTGCGGCCCATGAAGGCGGTCCCCACCATCGCGACGCGCAGGGCTCGGTCGTTCGACATCGTCGTCCTTTCGTCGGCCGTACGACCCTGCCACGGGTCGGGGCGCGGGCGCTACCGCGCTCGGCGAGGCCGCCCCCGGGGCGACGCGCCCGGGCTGCACGGACATGAGCGCGTTCATAGGGTTCGGAGAGCGCTCTATCACGGACGGAATGTCTCAAGCGCCGCCGTCAGATGTCGCGTAATCCCGCGGATCCCAGCCCTGACGCGGTAGCAGGAAGCCCTTGGCGCGACTGGGCGATCACTCGAACCGCCTTCGAATCGGTTCAGAACTTTTGCTTGACCCGCGACGTAAGTGGAAGTAGCTTCATCCGCATGGTCACCGCAGACCCCCGCAGCACTGCTGCACAGCCTCTTCCCCGCACCTCCGACGAGTCTCAGCAGCTGCTTCTGCAGATGCGCGGCATCGTGAAGGTCTTCCCCGGCGCCCGTGCTCTCGACGGCGTCGACCTCGATGTCCGACCCGGTGAGGTGCACTGCCTCCTCGGCCAGAACGGCGCCGGCAAGTCCACCCTCATCAAGACCCTCGCCGGGGCCCACCAGCCCACCGAGGGCGAGATCCTCGTCGACGGGAACGTCGTCACGATCCCGTCCCCGACGGCGGCCCTCGCCCTGGGCATCGCGACGATGTACCAGGAGCTCGACGTCGTCGACGGCCTCTCCGTCGCCGAGAACATCTTCCTCGGCCACGAGCTCTCCCGCGGCGGCTTCACCGCCCGGGCGAAGGCCACGAGGATCACCCGCGAGCTGATGGAGCGCCTCGGCCACTCCGAGATCTCGCCGAACCGCGAGGTCGGCACGCTCTCCGCCGCCGGCAAGCAGATCGTGCAGATGGCCCGCGCCCTCTCGCACGACGCGCGGGTCATCATCATGGACGAGCCCTCCGCGGTGCTCGACTCCGAGGAGGTGGAGAACCTCTTCCACGTGGTGCGCCAGCTCACCGCCTCCGGCGTCGCCATCGTCTACATCTCGCACCGCCTCGACGAGATCCGCGCCATCGGCGACCGGATCACCGTGATCAAGGACGGCGCCACCGTCGCGCAGAACCTCGCGGTCGCCGACACCCCCACCTCGAAGCTCATCACCCTGATGACCGGCCGCGCCGTCGAGTACGTCTTCCCGGACCGCCAGGAGCTCGACGTCGAGGCCGAGACGCTGCTGAAGGTCGAGAAGCTGGGCCTGCAGGGCTCCTTCTCGGACGTCTCCCTCGAGATCCGCGCCGGCGAGGTCGTCGGCCTCGCGGGGCTGGTCGGCTCCGGCCGCTCCGAGATCCTCGAGACCATCTACGGGGCGCGCCGCGCCAGCACCGGGACGGTCAGCGTGGCGGGCAAGCGCCTGCGCGCCGGCTCCGTCACCTCGGCGGTCGACGCCGGCATCGGCCTCTGCCCGGAGGAGCGCAAGAGCCAGGGCCTGCTCCTGGACGAGCCGGTCTACCGCAACATCACCCTCTCGACCTTCGACCGCTTCGCCAAGCGCGGCTTCCTCGACGAGCGCTCCGAGCGCGCGGCGGCGGCGGAGCAGGCGGTCTCCCTCGACCTGCGGCCCTCCGGGGTCGACCGCGACGCCCGCACCCTCTCCGGAGGCAACCAGCAGAAGGCGCTCCTCGCCCGCTGGCTCGTGCGCGGCTGCCGCGTCCTGCTGCTCGACGAGCCGACCCGCGGGGTCGACGTCGGCGCACGGGCCGAGATCTACACCCTGATCAGGGACCTCGCGACCAACGGCGCCGCCGTGCTCGTGGTCTCCAGCGAGATCGGCGAGGTCCTCGGACTCTCCGACCGAGTGCTCGTGATCTCCGACGGCGCCGTGGTCCACGAGGGCCCGGCCGATTCGATCGACGAGCACCGCGTGCTCGATCTCGTCATGGAAGGAAGTGCAGCGTGAGCGGACAGCTCGACACCGCGTCGCCGTCGATCGGCGGTCCGCAGGAGGACGCCGCCCGTCACGCGTCGGCCGCGACGGGAGGCTCCTCCGGGGGCGTGCCCTCGAAGGACTCCCGCTCCGGGATCGCCCGCCTCATGCAGGGCTCCCTCGGCCGCAACGTCGGGCTGCTGCTCGCGCTGGTGATCCTCTGCATCGTCGGATTCGCGACCGCGGGGGAGCGCTTCGCCAGCGTCGACAACGTGCTCACGATCCTCCGCCTCGCCGCCGTCATCGGCGTGCTGAGCATCGGCATGACGTTCGTCATCACCTCCGGCGGCATCGACCTCTCGGTCGGCTCCGTGATGGGGCTCGCGACGGTCTGGGCGAGCACGGTCTCGACCCAGTACTACGCGGCCAACACCTCCTGGCTGGTGATCGTGCTCACCGCGGTCGTCGTCGGCCTCGTCTGCGGCCTGATCAACGGCGCGCTGATCGCCTACGGCCGGGTCGTCGCGTTCATGGCCACGCTGGCGATGCTCGTCGCCGCCCGCGGCTTCGCCGAGCTGATCTCGAACCGCCAGACGCAGGTCGTCACGGTCACGCCGTTCCTCGACTTCTTCCGCGCCGACGTGCTCGGCATCCCGGTGCTCGTGCTGATCTTCGTGGTCGTCGCCGTCGCCGGCTGGATCCTGCTCAACCGCACCACCTTCGGCCGTCGCACCATCGCGGTCGGCGGCAACCCCGAGGCCGCCCGCCTCGCCGGCATCAAGGTCCGCCGCCACACCATGTACGTCTACGGCCTCGCCGGGCTCACCGCCGGCATCGCCGCCGTCATGATGCTCGCCCGCACCACCGCCGGCAGCTCGACCAACGGCCTCCTCTACGAGCTCGACGCCATCGCGGCGGTCGTCGTCGGAGGCACGCTGCTGGCCGGCGGCCGCGGCACCATCGTCGGCACCGTGTTCGGCGTCCTCATCTTCACGACCCTGACCAACGTGTTCACGCAGAACAACATGTCGACCTCGACTCAGGCCGTCGCGAAGGGCGCGATCATCGTCGCCGCCGTCCTGCTGCAGCAGCGGTTCGCCGCCCGCGGCAGGAAGTCCTGACCCCGGGGCTCCGGCCCCGCTCCTCCACACACAGCAACCCACCCGACCACTCAGGTCACCTCTCCGCAGGACACGTGTGCCCTCGGACCCCTCGGATCGATCGAAGGAGATCACTTCCATGCCCGCACGCCCCTTCACCCGCAGCCGCCTCTCCCGCACCGCCCGACTCGGCTCGGCCGGCGTCGCCTTCGGCGCCGTCGCGCTGATGCTCACCGGCTGCATCTCGAACGCCCCGGTCGAGACCGGCAACGCCGCCTCCGGCGGGACCGCCGCCGCCGTGGCCGCCTCGGACAACGACGCCTCCGGCGACAACGTCGTCATCGGCTTCACCGCTCCCGCCGCCGACCACGGCTGGATGGGCGCGGTCAGCCGCGCCGCCATCGCCGAGGCCGAGAAGTACGACGACGTGGAGCTCCGCACCGCGGAGGGCACCAACGACGTCAACCTCCAGATCAGCCAGGTCGAGACCTTCATCAACGACGGCGTCGACGCGATCGTGCTCCTGCCGATCGACGGAGCGGCGCTCACGCAGGTCGCCACCCAGGCGATGGAGGCGGGCATCACCGTCATCAACGTGGACCGCGAGTTCTCCAGCCCCTTCGCCGCCCGGTCGACCATCCTCGGCGACAACTACGGCATGGGCGTCAGCGCCGGCACCTACATCTGCGAGGAGCTCGGCGACAACCCCGACGCCGTCGTCGCCGAGATCGCCGGCATCGACTCCCTCCCGCTGACCCAGGAGCGCAGCCAGGGCTTCTCGGACGCGCTCGAGGGCTGCGGACTCGACGTGGACAACCGCGTCGCCGCCGACTTCACCGTCCAGGGCGGAGAGCAGGCCGCGGCCAACCTCCTCCAGGCCGCGCCGAAGATCGACGCCATCTGGAACCACGACGATGACCAGGGCGTCGGCGTCCTCGCGGCGATCGACACCGCCGGACGCGACGAGTTCCTCTTCGTCGGCGGCGCCGGATCGGCCAACGTGATGCGCGCGATCGAGGCCGACGACTCCGTCGTCAAGGCCACGGTCGTCTACCCCTCGACCCAGGCCGCGGACGGCATCAAGCTCGCCCGCCTCGTCGAGCAGAACAAGTCGATGGCCGACACCAGCTCGCTCGGCGTCCCGCGCCAGATCCAGCTCTTCGCGCCGGTCGTCACCAAGGACAACGTCTCCGAGTACCTGCCCTCGGCTTTCGAGTCCTGATCGGCCCCACCAGCCCGGGTCGGCGCGGGAACCATCCCGCGCCGACCCCCACCTCGGCGCCGCCCCGGGATCACTGACGACCCGCCGCGCAGCGCCACCGGCATCCGCGAGAGGAGGAGGAGTGCAAGACACCGGCCCCAGGGCCGGACAGGAGGAGACCGGATCCGCTCAGTCGTGCGGACAGCGACGGACCCGGCCTCTGCGATGAACACCTCATTGAAGGAATCACATCACGCATGAATGGTAAGCGATCCTCGAGAAGAAGCATCAGGCGTCTTCTCGCACTCGGCATCGCCGGGATGGTGACGGTCTCCGGACTCACCGCCCTCGGCCTGCCCGCCTCGGCCCACGACGGAGTGGACCACGGTTCCGAGGGCGGAGCATCCGCTCTCGACTGGAGCAACTACGAGAAGGTCCTGCTGACGAAGAACGTCGGCGAGCCCCTCGACCTGGCCGTCCTCCCGGACAAGTCGGTCCTCCACACCGCTCGGAACGGCGAGATCCGCCACACCGACCCCAAGACCGGCACCACCCGTGTCGTCAACACGATCCCCGTGTACCAGAACTCGGAGGACGGACTGCAGTCCGTCGGCATCGACCCCGACTTCGCCGAGAACAAGTGGGTCTACCTCGTCTACGCGCCCCCCGGGAACACCCCGACCGGCGCGGCTCCGAACATGCTGCCCGAGGGCGCGACCGACAGCTACTGGGACCAGTGGAAGGGCATCAACCGCCTCTCCCGGTTCAAGTGGACCGGCTCGGGCCTCGACCTCGCGAGCGAGCAGAAGATCATCGACATCGAGACCCAGCGCGGGCAGTGCTGCCACGTGGGTGCCGACTTCGACTGGGACGCCGACGGCAACCTGTACCTCTCCACCGGCGACAACACGCCGGCGAGCGCTCCGGGTGCCGCGGGCTTCGCGCCGAACAACGACGCGCCCCGCATGAACCCGGGCTTCGACTCGCGTCGCGGCGCCGGCAACACGAACGACCTCCGCGGCAAGATCCTCCGGATCACCGTGCAGGAGGACGGCTCGTACACGATCCCCGACGGCAACCTCTTCCCGGTGGGAACCGAGAAGACCCGCCCCGAGATCTTCGTGATGGGCGTCCGCAACCCGTTCAAGATCGACGTCGACGCCGAGACGAACACCCTCTCCTGGGGCGACTACGGCCCCGACGCCACGAAGGCCGCTGCGGCCGACGGCGTCCGCGGCCCGATGGGCCTCGTCGAGTGGAATGCGACCGGACTGGACGAGCCGCACAACTCCGGCTGGCCCTACGTCCACGGACCGAACGCGCCATACAACGAGTGGAACTTCGAGACGTCGACGCCCCGCGGCTTCTTCGACCCGGAGAACCTGAAGAACAACTCGCGCTGGAACACCGGCCTCGTCGACATCCCGGACGCCAAGGCGGCGACCGTCTACTACGGCGACAACCCCGGCGACCAGCCGTTCGACGAGCTCGTCAACTTCGGGACCAGCACCGGCCAGGGCCCCATGGGCGGACCGGTGTACCACTTCGACGCGGACAACACCTCGACGTCGAAGTTCCCGGAGTACTGGGACAAGAAGACCTTCTTCGGCGAGTTCTCGCAGGACTACATCGCGGCGTTCACGCTCGATGAGGACCGCGCGGTCACGCACATCGAGGACTTCCTCCCCAACGCGGCGCTCAGCCAGGCCGCGCAGCCGATCCACGACAACCCGATGGACATGGAGTTCGGCCCCGACGGGTCGATGTACGTGATCGAGTACGGCGACGGATTCTTCCGCGCCAACCCCGACGCGGGCCTGTACCGGATCGACTACGCCGAGGGCAACAAGGCGCCGCAGGCCCGCTTCACCGCGACCCCCCTGTCCGCCTCGCAGACCCCGCTCGAGGTCACGTTCGACGCCAAGGGATCGACCGACCCCGAGGGCGACGCGCTCACCTACGACTGGGACTTCGACGGCGACGGCACCTTCGACGCCACCGGAGTGACCGTCAAGAAGACCTACACCGAGCTCGGACAGTTCACGGCCCGTCTGCGCGTCACCGACGCCAAGGGCAAGTTCAGCCTGACCTCGCGGGTCATCTCGGTCGGCAACCAGGCGCCGCAGATCCAGATCCAGACGCCCGGCAACGGCTCGTTCTTCAGCTGGGGCGACGCGATCCCCTACCAGGTGACCGGCAAGGACGCTGAGGACGGCGACCAGATCGTCAGCAGCCGCGTGGGCTGGACCTACGGCCTCGGCCACGACGAGCACGCCCACCCCGAGGTCACCGGCACCGGTGCCAAGGGAGCGTTCCCGACGTCCAAGGACTCGCCCGAGCACGGCCCCGGCGCGCTGCTGTACGGCACCGTCGTCGTGACCTACACGGACGGCGGCTTCAACGGCCTGCCCCCGGCTGCGGCCGAGGCGACGCTGCGGCTGAACCCGAAGACGCAGGAGGCGGAGCACGCCGCCCGTGAGGGCGTCCTGCCCTACGCGGACACCACCGCCAGCGGCGGCAACGCCGTCAGCGGACTCGGTGCGGGATCCTTCCTGCGCTGGGACCCGGTGAACTTCGCCAACCTGACCGGCGTCGTGGTCCGCGCCACCGGTGAGGGCACCGTCGACCTCCGCTGGAACGCTGCCGACGCAGCGCCCTTCGGAACGGCGACCATCCCCGCGGGAGCCGGCTGGAAGGACGTCCTCGTCCCCTTCGGCACCAACGTCCCCCGCGGCACCGGCTCGCTCTACGTGACCTCGCCCAGCGGCCTGTCGCTCGACTCCCTCACCTTCCAGGGTGCCGGCGCCGGTGACAAGACGGCTCCGACCGTCGCGGCGACCCTCGACCCGGCAGCGCCTGCGGGCGTCGGCGGCGTCTACAACAAGCCCGTGACCCTCGGCCTCACCGCCACGGACAACGGAGCGATCTCCACCGTCCAGTACTCCGCCGACAACGGCACGACGTGGACCACGGTCCGCGCCGTCAACGGCGCGTACACGGTCCCGTTCACCACGAACGGCGCCCGGACGATCCAGTACCGCGCCACCGACACCGGCGGCAACGTCTCGGCGGTCGGCACGGTGAAGTTCACGATCGACCTGGCCGCGGCGAACGCCCCGACCGCCGCGTCGACCACCACCGTGGCGCTCTCGGCTCCCCGCGTGACCTTCGGGGCACCCGGCGAGGCGACCGTCACGGTCACCGGTCAGGGTGGGAACCCCGGCGGAGAGGTCGTCCTCTACGAGGGCGCCACCGAGCTGGGCCGCGCGACGCTGAAGGACGGCAAGGCGACCTTCGCCCTGCCGAAGACCCTCGGCGCCGGCACCCACACCCTCCGTGCGGCGTACGGCTCGGACGCCACCTTCAAGGCCTCTGAGGGCACCGCCCGCCTGATCGTCTCGAAGGCCGCCTCGGAGCTCACCGCGACCGTCTCGCCCAACCCGGTCAAGCCGGGCGCCAGCGCGCAGGTCACGGTCGACGCGAAGTCCTCGACGGGTGTCGCCGGCACCGGTCAGGTGAGCGTGATGGTGAAGAGGAACCTCTCCACCGTCGCGATGCTCACCGGGACCCTCGACGAGAACGGGCACGTCGTGGTGACGCTCCCGAAGCTCGCGGCGGGCAGCTACAAGCTGACCGTCACCCACACCGCCACGGCGGACACCAACGCCGCGTCGGCGCTGCTGAACCTCACCGTCCAGCAGTAGCCCCCGCGCAGGGGCCGGCCGGCTCGACCGGGCCGGCCGGCCCCCCACCCCCTGCACCATCTGCCATTTCGAAGGAGAAATGATGCACCACCACCACGCATCCATCACGGCCAAGCCGATGAGCCGGCGCTCGCTGATGACGGCCCTGGCCGCATCGACCGTCGCGGTCGGCGTCGGAGCGGGAGCCCTCGCGGCGCCCGCGACGGCCGCCCCCGCGCCCTCGTCCGGATCCACGCGCCTGGTCCCGATCAACCGCATCGGCATCCAGCTCTTCAGCGTCCGCGACAAGGTCTCGTCGCTCGGCTTCCGGGCCGTCTTCGAGGAGCTCGGCCGCATCGGCTACAGCGAGATCGAGTTCGCCGGGTACACCCAGGGCAACGTCGGGGCGATCACCCCGCAGCAGATCCGCCAGCTGCTCGACGACAACGGCCTCCGCGCCGTCGGCTCGCACGTCGGCACCAACCTCCTCCGCTCGGAGCTGGGCAAGCAGATCGAGATCGCGCAGATCCTCGGCACGCCGCACCTCGGCACCGGCAACGCGCCCACCAACGTCAACACCAAGGCGGGCTACCTCGCCGCGGCGGAGGAGTGGAACAAGTGGGGCCAGCAGGTCTCGGCCGCGGGCATGAAGCTCTACCAGCACAACCACGCCGGTGAGTTCGGGTTCGCCACGGACGACCCCAAGACCCGCCTGTACGACCTCTTCTACGACAACACCGACCCGCGTCACGTGTACCTCGAGATGGACGTCTACTGGGCGTACGTCGGCAAGAAGCTCTACCCGGGCTTCGAGCCGCTCGACTACATCAAGCGCAACCCGCGCCGCTACCCGATCCTGCACCTCAAGGACGGCAAGACGAACAACGCCAACACCAACGGCTACGACATCGTCGAGTTCGGCGCGGGCAACCTGCCCTACCAGGCGTTCCTCTCGGAGCTGCGCGACCGCGGCCAGCGCTTCGGCGTCTGGGAGCAGGACACCGCTCCCACGCTGGCGACGCCGCCGAGCACGGGGAACTCCCTCGAGGCCGCTTCCCGCAGCTACTCCGCGATCGCTGCGCTCCGTGGCTGAGCGCACCCCGCGCCGCGCGCGCCGCACCGACAGCACCACCACCAGCACGACGCGCACGAGCGCACCGAGGAGAACCCCCATGAAGTGGAAGACGCCCACGGCGGTCCTCGCGGCCGCCTCCCTCGCGATGGTCGCCGCACCGTCCGCCTTCGCGGCGACGACGGACTGCACCACCGAGCTCGGGAACCAGACGATCACCGGAGACCTCAACGTCGGCGCGGGCCAGACCTGCGTGCTCGGCAACGTGACCGTCACCGGCAACGTCATCGTCGGCGACGACGCCTGGCTGGACGCCACCTCGGCGACCATCGGCGGCGACGTCATCGGCACCGACGCGTACGGCATCTCGATCGACGGCACCAGCGTCGGCGGAGACGTCGTGTCGTTCTCGGACGGCAGCCGCAACGGCTTCCTCTACCTGCGCGACCTCACGGTCGGCGGCATGGTCGAGGCCGGCGGGATCGACGTCGAGTTCAGCGACCTCTCGGTCGACGGCTCGGTCAGCACCGACGCGGCGAACTACGTCGACGTCGACCGCACCAGCGTCGGCGGCGACGCCACCTTCGCCGGCAGCGACTTCGGCGTGAACGTGCAGGGCGCCATCGTCGGCGGCTCGCTCGCCGTCACCGGCTCCTCGCGCGGCGTCCTCCTGGGCGCGAACGAGGACGGCTCGGCCTCGGCCCTCGGCAACACGGTGGGCGGGAACCTCACGCTCTCGGGCAACTCCGGCAACGTCCAGCTCGCGGGCTCGACGGTCGGCGGGCGCATCGCGCTCACCGACAACGCGCCGGCGGTCAACTTCGGCGCGGGCAACACCGCCGCCGGAGTCGACGGCACCTTCACGGGAACGGCGGCGGGCGCTGCGGCGGCCGGCGACCAGGCCGTGGCCGTCATCGTCCCCGAGGCCAACAAGGGCGAGCTGACCTGGACGCTCGAGGGCACCAGCAACCTGGTGAACCTCGGCGTCGCCGAGGAGCAGGGCGACCACTTCGCCGCCTCCGGTGAGCTCGTGCCGGTCCGCGTGACCGACACCCGCCTCAACGGCCCGGCCTGGTCGGTCACCGGCCAGCTGAGCGACTTCCGCTCCGGCGAGAAGACGTTCTCGGGCAAGCACCTCGGCTGGACCCCCGAGGTCCTGGAGAACACCGGCGGTGCCGTCGCGGGCGCAGCCGTCCCCTCCGGGTTCGACTCGGGCAACGGCCTCGCCACGCCCCGCGTCCTCGGCTCCGCCGCGGCGCAGCACCCGACCGGATCCTCGGTCCTGGGCGCCGACCTCGACCTGAAGCTCCCGCTCTCGGTCGGAACCGGCACCTACACCGCGACGCTGACGCTCACCGCGCTCGGCTAGCACCGGTGGGGCGGCCTCCGGGCCGCCCCACCCTCCCCCCGTCTCCCCGCGAGACGCCACTCCGGTCCGCCCCGCTCGGCGTGCCGCGCACCGGAGCGGCGTCCCGCGGGGAGGCATCCCCCCCTTGCAACGGAAGCCTGATCGATGTCGCTCATGCCACGCACCTCCCGCACCACCGCCGCCCTGCTGCTGATGACGCTCCTCGCAGCCGGCGGCCTCTCGGCTCAGGCGGGTGCCCAGGAGGCGGACCCCGCCTCCACGCCGGTCACCTGGGGGGTGCGCCCCGCCGACACCGAGCAGGGCAGCGAGCGGCCGAACTACGCGTACGCCCTCGATCCCGGCGGACGCCTCAGCGACGCCCTGATCGTCTCCAACTACGACGACGAGGAGCAGACGTTCCGCGTCTACGGCTCCGACGGCTTCATCACCGAGGCCGGCCAGCTCGACCTGCTCCCCGCCGCGGAGCCCTCGACGCAGCTCGGCAGCTGGATCGCGTTCCCCGAGCCCGAGGTCACCGTGCCCGCCGGCGAGAGCGTGCAGGTCCCGTTCGAGGTCGTCGTCCCCGAGGACGTGACCCCGGGCGACTACGCCGCGGGCGTCGTCTCCTCGATCCTGGTGCAGGGCGAGACCGGAGTCTCGGTCGACCGGCGCCTGGGCTCGCGCATGTACCTCCGCGTCGGCGGCGAGCTCGCCCCGCGCCTGTCGATCGACGGCCTCGCCGTCTCGTACGAGGGCGGCTGGAACCCCTTCGCCCCCGGCTCCGCGACCGTCGACTACACCGTGACCAACGCGGGCAACACCCGCATCGCGCCGGGCGCCGAGATCAGCGTCGCCGGCCTCTTCGGCCTCGCGCCGGTGTCCGCGACCGACCCGGAGCCGCTGCCCGAGCTCCTCCCCGGAACCTCCGTCTCGCGCACCGTGACCGTCGCCGGAGTCTGGCCGCTCTTCGTCGCGACCGCCCGCGCCGCGCTCTCGGGCACCGTCGTCACCGCCGACCAGGCCGCACAGGCCGACTCCGCCGTCGTCGTCCCCGACGTGCCGGTCGCCACCGCCGAGACCTCGGCCGCGGCCGTGCCGTGGAGCGCCGTGCTCCTCCTCGCCCTGCTCATCGGGCTCATCGTGCTGACCGTCGTCCGCCGCCGCCGCCGGGCCGCGGGGGAGCAGGCGCGCATCGACGCCGCCGTCGCCGCCGCTCTCGGCGCCCAGCCGGAGGACGCCGACCGCGCGGAGGTCCGCTCCTGACCGGGTGCGGCCGACGCGGTCCGCGGGGGATCGCGCCGGCGCGGCCCGCCGCCTCCGGGCGCGCGGCCGCCGCTCTAGCGGACCGCCCGCCCCTCGGCGCGCAGCTGCTCGAGGAAGCCGTCCACCACGGCGGGGCTGAGCAGGTGCCCGCGCAGCATCAGCGCGGCACCGCGCACGCCCCCGCTGCCGCCCAGCTCGGCGGTCACGACGTCGAGCCGCTGCGTCGCGAGGGGGAGAGAGCGCTCGTCGATCACCGAGCGCACGGCCGTCAGGATCTCCGGGCTGGCGAGGGCGACCGCGCCGCCCAGCACGATGACGGAGGGGTTCAGCAGGCTCACGCAGGTGGCCAGCACCTCGCCGAGCTGCAGTCCCGCGATCCGCGCCGCCTCGACGGCCTCGGGATCGCGCGCCTTCAGCAGGTCGATCAGCTCGCGCACCGACTGCACGTCGCGGCCCGCCCGGGCGAGCCCGGCGGCCAGAGCGGAGCCGCCCGCGACCGCCTCGAGGTCCCCCTCCTGACCGCCCGCCGCGGCCGGGGCCGTGCGCGGCACCTGGACGTGGCCGAGATCACCCGCGGAGCCGAGGGCTCCGCGCTGGAGCAGCCCGGACGAGACGATGCCCGCGCCGATGCCGGTGCCGACCTTCACGAACATCAGGTCGAGGGCGTGCGGGAAGCGCGAGGCCCGCTCACCGAGCGCCAGCAGGTTCACGTCGTTGTCGACGAGCACCGTGGTGTCGTAGCGCCGATGCACGAAGACGGGGATGTCGAAGCCGTCCCAGCCGGGCATGATCGGCGGGCGCACCGGGCGGCCGCTCGCGTGCTCCACCGGGCCGGGCACGCCGACCCCGATGCCCGCGAGGGCGGAGCGGTCGACCCCGGCCGCGGCGAGGATCCCGTCGCAGACGTCGAGCGCGTGCCCGAGCACCGCCACGGGGCCCTGCGCGATGTCGAGCTCCTCGCGGCGCTCGGCGATGATGCGGCCGTCGAAGTCGGTCAGCGCGATGGTCGAGTGCGCCGCGCCCAGGTCGATGGCCAGGAGCGAGCGGACGGCCGGGTCGAAGACGAGGCGCGCGGACGGGCGGCCGCCGGTCGACGGAGCGCGGTCGAGGTGCGCGATCAGTCCGAGCTCGAAGAACTGCTCCAGGCGCGTCATCACCGCGGTCCGCGCGAGGCCCGTCTCCTCGACCAGCTCGGCGCGGGTGCGCGGCCGACCGTCGGCGAACAGCCTCAGCATGTCGCCGGTCGCGGTACCCGCGCGCTCGGCCACGCTCAGCTCCTTCTCTCGGCCCGGAGGACGGGTTCGGGGGACAGCACACCTGAGGAAACCAGTCGACGCACGGTCGCGCAATCTCGGCGGGCCCTGCGTGCGGGTCCTGCGCAACACGGCCGGCCGGAGGCGCGACGCGCGCCCGGCCGCGGCCCCTCCCCACTCCGATCGCCCGGGTGCGCCCCGACGATCGCCGCTCAGCCAGCCCTTCCAGACAGGAGAGAACGATGACCTCGTCCGACACCACCACCACAGGCGCCCCCCGATCGAGCGGGCGCATCGGCCTCTG
This sequence comes from Rathayibacter sp. AY1A4, assembly GCF_002930955.1. Classification (NCBI taxonomy): domain Bacteria; kingdom Bacillati; phylum Actinomycetota; class Actinomycetes; order Micrococcales; family Microbacteriaceae; genus Rathayibacter; species Rathayibacter sp. AY1A4. The sequence goes on from NZ_PSTN01000005.1 coordinate 123,424, forward strand.
GCTGATCGGGGCCCGGGGCAGCGTCGCCACCACGGCCGCCGTGGGCCTGCACGCCATCGCCGCCGGAGCCGCGCCCAGCTCGGGCTGCGCCACCGCGACCCCCGCCTTCGAGGACGTCCCGCTCGCCGGGTTCGCCGACATCGTCATCGGCGGCCACGACGTCTCGCCGACCCCGCTGCTCGAGAAGGCCACGGGCCTCGCGGCCGGCGGCATGTTCCCGACCTCGGTCGTCGCCGAGGTGGCCGACCGGATCGACGCGACCGACGCCGAGATCCGCCTCGCCCCCTCCGACGCCGCGTCGCAGCAGGAGGAGATCGACCGCCGGGCCGCCGACATCGTCGCCTTCCGCGAGCGCCACGGCCTCGCCCGGGTCGTCGTGATCGACGTCGCCTCGACCGAGGTGCTGCCGGCCGACCGTCCCGAGTTCCACGACCTCGCCGCTCTGCGCGCCGCCCTGGCGCGTCCGGGCGAGCGCCTCCTGCCGCCGAGCTCGATCGCCGCCCTCTCGGCCGTCGTCGCGGGCGCGGCCTACGCCTGCTTCACTCCCTCGACCGCGCTGGCCCTGCCGGCCCTGGAGGAGTGGGCCGCCGAGGCCGGGATCCCGATCGCCGGCCAGGACGGCAAGACGGGGGAGACCCTGCTCCGCAGCGTGCTCGCGCCGATGTTCACGGCGCGCGGGATGCGCGTGCTCTCGTGGGCGGGCGCGAACCTCCTCGGCGGCGGCGACGGGCAGACCCTCGCCGACCCGGAGGCGGTGCGCTCGAAGCTCGTCTCGAAGAACCGCGGACTCCGCAGCCTCCTCGGCGACGACGTCGTCACTCCGCTCCACATCGACAACGTCCCGGACCTCGGCGACGTCAAGACCGCCTGGGACCACGTGCACGCGGAGGGCTTCCTCGGCTCGCGGATCACGGTGCAGACGATCTGGTCGGCGTACGACTCGGCCCTCGCGGCGCCGCTGATCCTCGACCTCGCCCGCCTGCTGGCGCTCGCGGACGAGGCCGGCGTCTCGGGCCCGGTCGGCGAGCTCGGCTTCTTCTTCAAGGACCCGTGGGGCAGCGACGTGCACGGCTTCGCCGAGCAGACCGCGGAGCTGGTGGCCTGGTCCGCCCGCACCGGCGCCCTCGTCGCCGAGCGCCGCACCCCGGTGACGAGCGGGACGCGGAGCGATGGCTGAGCTGCGCGACTACCTCGAGCTCGTCCGCGCGAAGGCCGCGCTGACCGTGATCGGCGACACCGTCGCGGGCGGAGCGTGGGCGGGCCGCGGAGTGGGAGCGCGCACGGTCGCGCTCCCGCTGTCCTCCGCGCTGCTCTACTCGGCGGGCATGGCGCTCAACGACTACGCGGACGCCGAGCTCGACGCCCGGGAGCGGCCCGAGCGGCCGATCCCCTCGGGGCGCATCCGGCGCTCGGCGGCGCTGGGCACGGCGGCCGCGCTGACCGCGGCGGGGATCGCCGTGGCGGCCGTCGTGGACGGGCGGCGCTCGCTCGCGCTCTCGCTGCCGCTCGCGGCCGGGATCTGGTCGTACGACCTGCTCGCGAAGCCGACTCCGCTGGGCCCGGTCGTGATGGCGGCCTGCCGCGGTCTCGACGTGCTGCTCGGCGCGGGCGTCGACGGCGTGCGCGCGGCGGCCCCCGCCTCCGCCGCCGTGGCCGGGCACACGCTCGGCGTCACCGTGCTCTCGCGCGGCGAGGTGCACGGCACCACCCCGGTCGCGGCGGGAGCGGTCTCGGCCGGGACCGTGGCTATCGCGCTGTCCACCGCGGCCGGCGCTCTGGCCGAGCGCCGGGCCGCCCCCGCCGCGGTCGTCGCCGCGGGCCTCGGGCGCTGGCTCCTGCTCGTGCTCACCGCGCAGCTGCAGTCCGTGCGGACGCCGACGGCCGCGGCCGCGCGGACGGCCACCCGCGCGGGCATCACCGGGATGATCCCGCTGCAGGCCGCGCTCGCCGGTCTGAAGCGTCCCGAGCTGGGGGCGGCGCTGCTCGCGCTCGACGCGATCGGCTCCCTCCTGCTCCGCCGCCCGCGGACGGCGGACATCACATGAGCGCCACCGGACCCGTCCTCGGCTACGGCACCAACGGCTTCGCCGACCACACCCTCGACGATGCGCTCACGGTGATCCACGCCGCGGGGTACCGCGCCGTCGCGCTCACCCTCGGGCACCCGCACCTCGATCCCTTCGCGGCCGACTGGCGCGAGCGGACGCTGGCGCTCCGGTCGCGGCTCGACGAGCTGGGCCTGCGCGTGGTCGTCGAGACGGGCGCGCGGTACCTGCTCGACCCGTTCGCGAAGCACCGCCCCACGCTGGTCGACGAGGAGGCCGGCCCCCGCGTCCGCTTCCTCGAGCGCGCGATCGAGATCGCCGCGCTGCTGGGCGCCGACGCCGTCTCCCTCTGGTCGGGGGTCGTGCCGGCGGGCGCCGATGCGGCCGCGGCCTGGCGGCTGCTCGTCGAGCGGATGCGCGGCGTCGTCGCGACGGCCGAGCGCCACGGCGTGCGGCTGGCCGTCGAGCCCGAGCCGGGGATGCTGGTGGAGACGGTCGCCGACGCGCTGCTGCTGCGCCGCGAGCTCGGCGACCCGGAGTCGGTCGGTCTGACGGTCGACCTCGGCCACTGCGTCGTGGTGGAGCCGGACGGCGTGGTCGGAGCCCTCCGCAGCGCCAGGGACCTGCTGCTGAACGTGCAGGTCGACGACATGCTCCCGGAGCGGCACGAGCACCTCGAGCTCGGCACCGGATCGCTCGACCTCGCGGCCGCCTTCGCGACCCTCGCCGAGATCGGCTACCGCGGGATCGCCGCCGTCGAGCTGCCCCGGCACTCGCACGACGCGCCCCGCCTGGCCGTGGCGAGCCTCGCCGCGATGGAGGAGGCGCTCGGCGGCGCCTCCTCGCACGCCGAGCACCCGTGGACCGCGGCCGCCCGCGCCGCCGTCCTCGAGCGCCCGACGCGGATCGAGCGCTTCTTCCCCGCCGCGGGCCGCGAGGCCGGACGCGAGCCGCTCCGGCCCGCCGAGGACCCGCACGGCCTCGTCCACGGCACGCACGACGACGCGGCCCGCGCCGCCCTGGTGCAGGCCGCCGCGCAGGCGCTCGGCGACGACGACCTGGCCGCTCTCCTCCTCCGCCTCTACCGGGGCGGGGACGGCGCCGAGCGCCGCGGAGTGCTGGCCGGGCTGAACGCCCTCGGCGACCCGGGACCGGCGACGACCCTCGCCGGCCTCGAGCTGACCGCCGACGCCCTGCGCGCCAACGACACCCGGCTCGTCGCCGCGGCGATGGGCTCCTTCGCCCGCCGCCACCTCGACGCGCACGCCTGGCGGCACGGGGTGCTCAAGCTCGTCTTCCTCGGCGTCCCGCTCGCGGCGGTCGCCGGGCTGGAGGAGCGCAGCGACGCCGAGCTGCGCGCGATGGCCGGCCGCTTCGCCGACGAGCGCCGCGCGGCCGGGCGCCCGCTCCCGGACGATCTGGCGGTGCTCCTGCCGAGCTGACCGCCCCCGAACGCCGCCCCGACCGCGGGGCACCACCACCGATGAGAAAGGCGCGACGATGCGCATCTTCGACCCGCACATCCACATGACCTCCCGCACCACCGACGACTACCAGGCGATGTTCGACGCCGGCGTCCGCGCGGTCGTCGAACCCTCCTTCTGGCTCGGCCAGCCGCGCACGAACGTCGGCTCGTTCACGGACTACTTCGACGCCCTGATCGGCTGGGAGCGCTTCCGCGCCGCGCAGTTCGGCATCCGCCACCACTGCACCATCGGGCTCAACCCGAAGGAGGCGAACGACCCGCGCTGCCGGGCCGTCCTGCCCGAGCTCGACCGCTACCTCGCCAAGGACGGCGTCGTCGCGGTCGGCGAGACCGGCTACGACTCGCTCACCCCCGAGGAGGACCAGGTCTTCCGCCAGCAGCTCGAGCTCGCCGGCGAGCACGGCCTCCCCGCGATGGTGCACACCCCGCACCGCGACAAGGAGTCGGGCACCCGCCGCACCCTCGAGGTCGTCGCCGACTCGGGGCTCGAGCCCGGGCGGGTCCTCGTCGACCACCTCAACGAGGTCACCGTCGACGCGGTCCGCGACTCCGGCTGCTGGATGGGCTTCTCCATCTACCCCGACACGAAGATGGACGAGACCCGCCTGGTGACGCTGGTCGAGCGGATCGGGCTGGACCGCGTGCTGGTCAACTCCGCCGCCGACTGGGGCCGCTCCGACCCGCTCACGACCGCGAAGACCGGCCGCCTCCTCCTCGTCGCCGGCTTCAGCGCGGGCGACGTGGACCGGCTGCTCTGGCAGAACCCGGTCGAGTTCTACGGGCAGAGCGGACGCCTGGACCTCTCGCCCGTCGCGGGCTTCGACGTGCAGGAGTCGGCCGGCCGCACCTTCGAGGGCAACTCCGTGCTCCGGGGCGCGCCGCGCGTGGCGGAGGTCGTGTGATGCACCTCTCCTACTGCACCAACGTCCATCCCGCCGAGGACCTGGCCGGAGTCGTCCGCCAGCTCGACGTGTACGCCGGACCCGCGCGCGTGGCCGCCGGGCTCGCCCTGGTCGGAGTCGGCCTGTGGATCCCGCGCGACCTCGCGGCCCGCCTGGTCGCCAGCGCCGAGGACCGCGCCGTCCTCCGCGCGGCCCTGCAGCGCAACGGCCTCGAGGTGCGCACGCTCAACGCCTTCCCGTACGCCGCGTTCCACGCCGAGGTCGTGAAGCTCGACGTCTACCGCCCCGACTGGACCACGCCGGAGCGCCTGCAGTACACGATCGACTGCGCGCGGATCCTGGCCGACCTGCTGCCCGCCGGCGCCGACGGCAGCATCTCGACGCTGCCGCTGGGCTGGCGCGAGGGCTGGGGACGGGAGCAGGACGAGGCCGCCTGCCGGAACCTCGCCCGGCTCGTCGAGGAGCTGCGCGACCTGCGCCGCTCCACCGGCCACGCGATCCGCCTGGCGATCGAGCCCGAGCCCGGCTGCATCCTCGACACCGTGGACGACGTCGTCGACTGGCTGCACCCGCGCATCGGAGTGGTCGACCCGGCGTACGTGGGCGTGTGCCTCGACACCTGCCACCTCGCCGTCTCCTTCGCCGACCCGGTCTCGGCCGTGCGCCGCATCCGCGACGCGGGCCTGCGCGTGGTCAAGGTGCAGGCCTCGGCCGCGCTCCACCTGGAGGACCCCTCGGGCCGCGCCGCGCTCACGCCGTTCGTCGAGAAGCGCTACCTGCACCAGACCCGCGAGAACGGGATCGACGGGGTGCTCCGCGTCGACGACCTGCCTGAGGCGCTGGACACGCTCCCCGGCACCGGCCCGTGGCGCGTGCACTTCCACGTGCCGCTGCACCACCGGCCGGAGGCGCCGCTCTCGGCGACCACGGCCGTCCTGGCGGAGGCGGTCTCGGCGGTCGACGCCGCCTGGCCGTACGACGAGATCCACCTCGACGTCGAGACCTACACCTGGTCGGTGCTCGCCGACGCCCCGAGCGACCTCTCGACGGGCATCGGCGCCGAGCTCGCCTGGGCGGCCGCGCACCTGCTCACGCCCGCCTCCCGAGAGGCGCTGCTGGCGCCCCTCCTCCCGCAGGCGGCGGCGCTGTGAGGCCCGTGCTGCTGCTCGACGTGGTCGGGCTGACCTCGACGGCGCTCGCCGACATGCCCCGCCTCTCGCGGCTGGCCCGCGGGGGCGGGCGCCTGCCGCTGGACACGGTCCTGCCCGCGGTCACCTGCAGCGTGCAGTCGACCATGCTCACCGGCTCGATGCCCGCGCAGCACGGGATCGTCGGCAACGGCTGGTACTTCCGCGACCTCGGCGAGGTGCACCTGTGGCGCCAGCACAACCGCCTGGTCACGGGGGAGAAGGTCTGGGAGACCGCGCGCCGGCTGAGCGGCGAGCCGTACCGCGCGGCCAACATCGGCTGGTGGTACGCGATGGGGGCGTCGACCGACGTCACCGTCACTCCGCGCCCGATCTACCACGCCGACGGCCGCAAGTCGCCGGACGCCTACGTGCGCCCGCCGGCGCTGCACGACGAGCTGGTCTCGCGCTTCGGCGCCTTCCCGCTGTTCCAGTACTGGGGGCCGACCGCGTCGCTCCGCTCGACCCAGTGGATGGTCGACGCGACCCGGCACGTGCTGGCCGGAGACGGGTCCGGACCGCCCGAGCTGACCACGGCGTACCTGCCGCACCTCGACTACGACCTCCAGCGCTTCGGACCGGACTCGCCCGAGGCGCGCCGGGCCGCGTCGGAGCTCGACGTGGTGCTCGCTCCGCTGCTCGACGACGCGGAGGCGCTGGGCGCCTCGGTGATCGTGGTCGCCGAGTACGGGATCGCCGACGCCGACACCCCGGTCGACGTGAACCGGGCGCTCCGCCGCGAGGGCCTGCTCGAGGTCTACGTGCAGGACGGCCGCGAGCAGCTGGACCCGTGGACGTCGCGCGCGTTCGCCGTCGCCGACCACCAGGTCGCGCACGTCTACGTGCAGGACGCGGCGGACCTGCCGCGGGTGCGCTCGATCCTCGAGGGGCTCGACGGCGTCGACGAGGTGCTCGACCAGGAGGCGCAGGCCCGCTACGGCCTCGACCACGAGCGCTCGGGCGAGTTCGTCGTGGTCGCCCGGCCGGGGGCGTGGTTCACCTACTACTACTGGCTCGACGACGACCGCGCGCCCGACTTCGCCCGCGGCGTCGACATCCACCGCAAGCCCGGCTACGACCCGGCCGAGCTCTTCTTCGATCCGGCCGACCCGCTGGTGAAGGCGAAGGCGGCGGGCAACCTCGCCAAGAAGGCGCTGGGGCTGCGCTACGCGATGAACCTGGTGCCGCTGGACGCGTCGCTCGTGCGCGGCACGCACGGGAGGCTGCCGTCCTCGTCGGCCGACACCCCGCTCGTGCTGGCCTCGGACGCGGACCTGCTGCCGGCCGGAGCCGCGTCGCTCCCGGCCACCGCGGTGCGCGACCTGGTGCTCGCGGCGCACGGCCCGGCCCTCGCGAAGGAGGCGTCGGCGCTCGCGCGCTGAGGGAGGGGACGCCCGGCGGCCTGCGCTCGTGTGCGGGCTGCCGGGTGTCGGCGGATCAGCCGGGGTCGCCGCGGACCTTGCGAGCTCAGGCGAGCTCGCCGCGGGCCGCAGCGGGCTCAGGTCCTCGCCGCCGGCCCCGGGCGGCCGGGGGCTCAGCGCGGCACGAGCCCGGTGAGCCGCGCCGTCAGCCGCTCGACGGGGCCCGCACCGAGGAACCGCCACCACAGCACGGCGGCCGTGCACAGCCCGAGCACCAGGGCGAGAGCGGCGAGCGGAGTGTCGGCGGAGTAGCCGAGGCCCGCCCGCGCGAGCGCTGCGACGAGCGCCACCTGCAGCACGTAGACCGAGAGCGCGAGCGTGCCGATCGCCCGGAGCGGCACCAGCAGCCGCTGGACAGCGGGGGAGCGCGACGAGGTCAGCAGCACCACCGCGACGTAGGCCAGGAGCACGAGCCCGAGGTCGTGCAGAGTGTCCGGGAGGCTGCCGGAGGGCGACTCCACGCCGAGCAGGAGCGCGACCAGCGGCCGCACCGGGTACGCGACGACCGCGACCGCCGCGAGCATCGGCAGCAGCCGGTCGCGCTGCGCGCCGTGCCGCAGCAGCAGGGCTCCGAGGAGGAAGAAGGGGAGCAGGTTGGTCGCGCGGTAGCTCGGCCCGGTGAAGAGCCAGAGGGCGAGCGGAGAGCCGGGTGCGGCGGCGGCGACCGCGGCGTTCGCGGGCCCGGCGGCGAGCGCGAGCACAGCGGCCAGCGCGGCGATGATCCGGGAGCGGAGGAGCAGCAGCGGCGTGCCGAGCACGAGCACGACGCCGAGGTACTGCAGCACGATCGCGATCCAGCTGCCCCAGGTCTCGAGCCAGACCCCGAGTGCCACGAGCACCGCACCGCGGATCGCGTTCCGCAGCAGCACCCGCCCGGGCGAGGCACCGGGCCGCGCGAGCACCAGGGCCGCCGACATCCCCATCACCAGCGCGAACAGCGGCGACGCGAGATCGTTGACGTTCCACGCCAGGAACCCGACGACCCCCGTGCGCGCGCTCGGCACGAGCGGCATCGCGTGCGCGACGAGCATGGCAGCCACCGCCACTCCGCGCAGCACGTCGGGAGCGACCAGTCGGTCGTGCCGGAGTCGCGGAGCCGTCGCAGTCATCCCGCGAGAGTAGGCGCGCCCCCGCCGCCGCGCCCCGCGCGAGCGCACCTCGCGCCACCGGCCGTCCGCTGGGCCGTCCGCCGGGCCGTCCGCCGGGCCGTCGGCCGCGGCGCCGCCCGCTCCGCCGACGTGCGCTGCTGTCTGCTCCCCTCCGCCGGCCAGGGCCTCCGGCCGCCCGCTCCCACCCGTCGCCGACCGGCCGCGGCGCCGCCCGCTCCGCCGACGTGCGCTGCTGTCCGCTCCGCTCCGTCGGCCCGGCCTCCGGCCGCCCGCTCCGATCCGTCGCTGACGGCCCGTTCCGTCCTCCCGCACGGGCCGTTCGTGACGGATCGACGCCCGGCGCCCTCCGGCAGGCCCGCGCTCGCTCCGCATGCGGCGCCCAGTCGCGCCCGGCCCGCTCCGATCCGTCGCGGACGGCCCGTCCTGCGCTCCTCCGCAGGCCGTGAGCGACGGATCAGCGCCCGCCCGCGCCGCCGCCTCGCGCGGATCCCCGCCGCGATGCCCCATCCGTGCCCCCGGCCTGCTCCGATGCGTCACGAACGGCTCCTTCCGTCCTCCCGAAGCGACCGTTCGTGACCCTTCGACGCCCGCTCGTCCGCACGCGCGCTCGCGCCGCCGCCTCGCGCTCGGCGCCGCCGCGACGTCCCGGCCTGCTCCGATGCGTCGCGAACGGCTCCTTCCGTCCTCCCGAAGCGACCGTTCGTGACCCTTCGACGCCCGCTCGTCCGCACGCGCGCCCGCGCCGCCGCCTCGCGCGGATCCCCGCCGCGATGCCCCGGCCTCGCCCCGGCCTGCTCCGATGCGTCACGAACGGCTCCTTCCGTCCTCCCGAAGCGGCCGTTCGTGACCCCTCGACGCCCGCTCGTCCGCACGCGCGCCCGCGCCGCCTCGCGCTCGGCGCCGCCGCGACGTCCCGGGCTCGCCTCGGCCTGCTCCGATGCGTCACGAGCGGTCCCTTCCTCCCTCCCGAAGCGACCGTTCGTGACCCCTCGGCGCCCGCCCGCCCGCGGGCGGCCTGCACTCGGCCCGCACCGAGCACGACCGGGCATGCTGGACGGATGACCGACGCCGCCCCGTCCCCCGACCGCCCGCGCCGCGCCCGCAGCCAGCACGTGCTCACCGTGCTGCGGACCGAGCGCCTCACCGGCCACCTGGTCCGCGTGCACCTCGGCGGCGACGGGCTCGACGCGTTCCTCGCCGAGTCCGACCCCGAGCGCCTCGCCGCGACCGACCGCTACGTGAAGCTCCTGCTCCCGCCGCGCGGCTCCGACCTCCAGCCGCCCTTCGACCTCGACGCGCTCCGGGCGAGCGTCGCCCCCGAGCAGCTGCCCGTGCGCCGCACCTACACCGTCCGCTCGGTCGACCTCGAGCGGCGCTCGATCGCCGTCGACTTCGTCGTGCACGGCGACGAAGGGGTGGCGGGACCGTGGGCGCTCGCCGCGGCTCCCGGCGACCGGATCGCGCTCTCCGCGCCCGGCGGCGCCTGGTCGCCGAGCGCCGACCCCGAGGCCGTGCACCTGCTGCTCGGCGACGACTCCGCTCTGCCGGCGATCGCCTCGGCCCTCGAGGGGATGCCCGCGCACGCGCGCGGCCTGGTCCTGATCGAGGTCGACTCGGCCGCCGACGAGCTCGATCTTCCCGCTCCCGCCGGAGTGGAGGTGCGCTGGCTGCACCGCGGCGGTCTCGAGGCCGGCCGGGCGCTGGTCGCGGCCGTCCGGGCCGAGCCGAGGCCCGAGGGCGTGCTCGAGGTCTTCGCGCACGGCGAGCGCACCGCGATGAAGCAGCTGCGCGCCCTCCTGCAGGACGAGTGGGGCGTGGAGCGCCGGGCGCTCTCGCTCTCGGCCTACTGGGCTCTCGGCCGCGCCGAGGACCGCTTCCAGGCCGAGAAGCGCGAGCCGGTCGGCGCGATCTTCGCCGACTGACGCGGGAGCGCACTCCGTTCACACACCTCCGGGAAGGGACCAGCCTCGGACCCACCTCTACTCCGGTCCCCACGACCGGACCGTCCGATGGCGGTCCGGCCCTGCGCCGCGCGGTGCTCGCCTCCTGGACCGCGATCCCCGAGCGCATCCTGCCGAGCTCCGAGCTCGGGCAGTCGGCGACGCAGTGGTGTGCGACGAACCTGCAGAGCCCCAACGGCGAGGCCGGGCCGGCGGAGGTCTCGCACCTCGACGCGCGCGGCGACGCCGCCTCGATGATCTACCGCTTCGACGACTCCCTCTACTACTGCCTCAGCGCCGGGAACGGCGCGGGGATGTGGGAGATGGCGGACGCCGCACCGGCCGGCCCCCTCGCCGCGGACGCCGTCCAGCTCAGCTCGGCCGGAACCTTCGGAGAGGGGGACGCCGCTCTGATCTACGCGGTCGGCTTCGCGGGCGCGGACGTGGAATCGGTGGTGCTGAACGAGGCCGGCGTCGAGCCGGTCGTCGCGACCCTCGAGGGCGGCTCCTGGACCGCCTGGTGGCCCTCGTCCGACGGTCTCGCCGCCGGGCCCGCCGGCACGGTCACGATCACCACCCGGGACGGCTCGAGCCGCGAGGTTTCCGTCGACTCCCTCTACCGCCCGTGAGCGGGCCGCGGCACTCCCGTTCGGACGGGCCGGAGCAGGAGGGGACGGGTGCGCGCGTCCTGTCCACGCGCTTCACCGACGTCCACTACCTCGACGAGGGACCGGAGGACGGCACTCCGCTCGTGCTCGTGCACGGCTTCCCCGACGTCCCCGCCACCTGGGACGGCGTCCTGGAGCTGCTTCCCCCCGGGCTCCGGGTGGTGCGCCCCTTCCTGCGCGGGGTCGGGCGGACCCGTGTCGTCGACCCCGGGGCGCGGTCCGGGCAGGTGGCCGCGCTGGCCACCGACCTGCTCGATCTCCTCGAGGCGCTCGACCTCGGGCCTGTCGTGCTCGTCGGCCACGACTGGGGAGCGCGGACCGCTCACGCCGTCGCGGCGCTCGTGCCCGAGCGGGTCGGCGCACTGGTCACCCTCGCCACCGCGTACGGACCGTCGAGCGAGCTGAGCGGCGGCGAGGTCCTCGACGACGCCGCCGCGGCCTGGTATCGCTACTGGCTCTGCACGGCCGCGGGAGCGGAGGCGTTCCGGGGCGACCCGGCGCAGCTCGTCCCCTGGGCCTGGCGGGAGTGGTCGCCTCCGGGCTCCCTCCCGCCGGAGGCCCTGGAGGAGGTCCTCGCGGCGACGGCGACCAGCGGCTTCGCCGACACGGTCGTCGACTACTACCGGCACGGCGCCGGGGAGGCGCCCGGCCGGGCCGTGTACCGCGCCGCGCAGGAGGCCCTCGACGCCTGGCCGCGCATCGACGCGCCGACGACATTCCTCCTCGGGACGGCCGACGGCTGCGAGACGCCCGCCCTCGCACGGGCGAACGGCCGGTACTTCTCCGCAGGCCGGGAGCTGATCGAGCTCGACGGCGTCGGCCACTTCGTGCAGCGCGAGGCCCCCGGGGCGGTCGCGGCCGCGATCCTCCGGCACCTCCGACCGCTCGTCCCCTCACCCGCACCTCCCGGGACGCGTTAGAGCGTCTCCGGCCGCGGACGGTCCGTGCCCACCCCGCGGACGCTCCTGCTGGAGGCCGCGAGGAGCGAGGCGACGAGGACGACCGCGGCGCAGCCGAGCAGGGTGCGGTCGAGCCCGACGAGGTCGGCGAGCGGGCCCACGAGCGCCTCCCCGAGCGGCACGGCGAGGAAGGAGCCGACCATGTCGTAGGAGTAGACCCGGGCGAGCGCCTCGCGGGGGACATGGGTCTGCAGCGACTGGTCCCAGGCGATGGCGAAGATCTCGAGCGCGACTCCGCCGAGGGCGAAGGCGAGGAGGAGGGCGGGGAGCGCCGGGACGGCTCCGAGGGCGGCGACCGGGACGGCCGTCACCGCCATGAGGGCGACGCCCGCCCCCAGCGCCCGGCGGGGCCGCCAGCGCAGCGCGATCACGGCCCCGATCACCAGGCCGACGGTCTGCGCGGCGATCACGAGTCCCCATGCCGCTCGGCCGAAGGACCGGTCGGCGACGACCGGGCCGAGGACCGTGGTCGCGCCGACGAACGCGGCGTTGACGGCGGTGAACTGCGCCACGACGATCCACACCCAGCGCCGGCTCGTGAACTCCCGCCACCCCTCGCGGAGGTCGGCGAGGGCGGAGGCGCCCGGGCCCGAGCGGACCGTCCGCGGCAGCCGCACACGGGAGTAGAGGACCGCGGCCAGGGCGAAGCCCGCGGCGTCGACCGCCAGCCCCCACCCGGGACCCACCAGTGCGACGAGCGCGGCCCCGCCCGAGGCGCCGACGATGCTCCCGGCGTTCAGGCCCAGGCGGAGCAGGGCGTTGGCTGGGCGGAGCTCGCCGACCGGCACCGTCTCGGGGACGAGGGCGGCCGCGGCGGGCAGGCTCATCGCCGCGACGGCGCCGTTGAGCACGCTGAGCACGACCAGGGCCGCGACGGTCGCCGTCCCCGTGATCACCGTCACGGCGACCGCGGCCTGAGTGGCTGCTGCCGCGAGCGAGGTGCCGACGAGGATCACGGAGCGGGGGAGCCGGTCGGCGAGGACGCCGCCGAGCAGCAGGACGGCGACGTTGGCGAGGGAGCGCGCGGCGACGACGAGTCCGAGGTCCGTCGGCGAGCCCGTCAGGTCCAGCACGGCGAAGGCCAGGGCGATCGGAGCGACGGCGTTGCCGAGGACGCCGGTCGTGCGGGCGGCGAGGAGCCAGCGGAAGGGGCCGTGCGCAAGAGGACCGTGCGCCAGCGGCCCGCGCCCGTCGCGGGTCACGGCCGGCGGAGCGGGAACATCGCGGTCGTCATCGACACCGGCGCGGTACCGGGCGTCCTCGGCGGCCGGGCCGCCGCGTGCAGCAGGGCGGACGCCTCCCCGACGTGCCGCACCACCCGCCGCCAGACCTCGGGGTCGACCCAGAGCTCCGCGTCCGTCGAGAGCTGAGGACCGTCCGCCCGGCTCGACGAGCGCCGCCGGAGCTCCTCGATCAGGGCCTCGAGGTGCAGGTCCCGCTCCTCCTCCGGCCCGGCGTCCACTGACGCGGTCACGTCGAAGGGCCTTCCGGAGGCCTCGTGCCGGTACCGCTTCGCCTCGCCGCCCCGCAGGCGCACGGTCTCGACGACGGCCACGAGCCCGGCGCGCTCCAGCACGCGGAAGTGGTAGCTCGCCGTCGCCTGCGACAGCTGCAGCTCGCGGGCGGCCTCCGCGGCGCTCATCGCCGCTCCCGTCACCAGGGACAGCAGGCGGAGGCGGATCGGATGCGCGGTGGCGCGCAGCTCGTCGAGAGAGGACATGCGGCCATGGTGACCGGCGGCTCCCGCACCGTCAAACAGGGCTTTGGGGGTGGGGCGGCGCTCGCCGGGCCGCTCTCGCGAGCGATCCGGAGGCTCCACCGGCGCTTCCGGGCTGCTCGCTCACCCCGGCGATCCGGGATCGGGGCCCGGAGTCGTCCTCCGGGCCCCGTCGCTCAGACCTGGGCGGTGCCGCTGTCCTCGACCGGCCCGGACGCGTCCGACTCCTCGGTGATCTCGGTGTCGGTCTCGTCGGCGCGGTCGCGGAGCGCGTCGGCCATCGCGCCGGCGCCCTCGGCTCCGTGGTCGTGCTCGACCTGGTCGATCAGGCCGCCGAGCTTCTCGTCGTTGCTGGCGTCCTCGGCTCCGTCCATCACGGGGCTGTTCTGCTCGTTGTCGCTCATGGCGCTCCTCCTGGGTCGACCGGCCTCTGCGCCGGTGGTCCGACGCTACGCGCGCGGCCCGTGCGGTGCAGGTGATCGACGGGAATCGGCCAGTCCGGTATCGAGCGCTCGATGGGCGTTCCCGGTCATCCCCGAGTCGAGCGGATATCGCTTTCCACCCTCCGGAGAAGTGAGCGGATATCGCCTGTCGAATGAGCCCCTATCGCTTTCCGGCGAGGTGAACAGTTCTCTCAGAGAAGTGCCCCTCGGAGACCCTCCCTGCTATGATCGGGCGACTTCTGCACCAGGGACCGGGGGGTCGTTCTCGGCGGACGATCGATCATCCACACGCCTGTTATCTCGATCATCACCAGTGAAGGCGCGTATGGCTTCGTATCTCTTCGTCTGCTCCGGCGGCGGGCATCTCAAGGAGATGTTCGCCCTCTCGGGGCTCCTCGGAGTCGACCCGGAGGAGCAGCACTGGGCGACCGTCGACAGCGCCCTCAGCCGCACCCTCCTCGCCGACCGGCGCGTGACCCACCTCGCCGATCCGCCGCCCCGCGCCGTGGTGCCGGTGGTCCGCAACGCGATGATCGGCCGCTCCCTGCTGGCCCGCGGGTCCTTCGACGCCGTCTTCAGCACCGGCGCCAGCCCCGCCCTCTCCTTCCTGCCGCTCGCGGCCTCGCGCGGCATCCCCGCGCACTACATCGAGAGCGCCGCCCGCGTGCTCGGCCCGTCGATGACCGGTCGGATCCTCGCCCGGGTCCCCGCCGTCTCGACCTACACCCAGTACCGCTCCTGGGCCGACGACCGCTGGAGCTTCGGCGGCTCGATCTTCGACACCTACCGCGTCGAGGACGTCGTCCCGCAGCCGATCCGCCGCGCCGTGGTCTCGGTCGGCACGCAGGACGGCTACCCCTTCCCCCGCTTCTTCGCCGCGCTCGCGCCGCTGCTCGAGGGCGTGGAGGTGCTCTGGCAGACCGGAGCGAACGACGTCTCCGGGCTCGGGATCGACGGCCGCCACTCCGTGCCGCACGACGAGCTCAACGCCGCGATGAAGGCGGCCGACGTCGTCATCGCGCACGGGGGAGTGGGCACCGCGCTCAGCGCCATCGAGCAGGGCCGGGTGCCGATCCTGGTCCCGCGCCGCGCCTCGTTCGGCGAGCACGTCGACGACCACCAGGTGCAGATCGCCACGCGCCTGGCCGACTCCGGCCTCGCGGTCACCGTCGACATTGAGGGCCTCTCCCGCGAGACGCTCGAACTCGCCGCGGCGAGGCGGGTCGTCTCCGCCGATTCCGCCGTGCCCTTCGTGGTGCACGAGACGGCCGAGAAGTCCTCGGGCCTCTCCCGCCGACTCTTCCCCTCCTCCCGCTGATCCCCGCCCGAGCGACCAGACGTGATGAGAACGACATCCACGCGTCATCCGCGGCCCGTACACTCTCGAATGGGTTGGGGGGCCGGACGTCACTTCATGTGCGTCGAATTCGGAATGGTCGGCCGACTCGACACTGATGGCGAAAGCTCCGAAGGATTCTCGATATGACTGACACCCCGCGCGGCCTCTCGCGCCGCCTCCTGCTCGCCGCCTCCGCTGTCGGAGCCGCCGCGACCGCCTCCGCTCTCGTAGCGACCCCGGCGCTCGCCGCGCCGAACTACAGCGTGATCCCGAAGCTCCCGGGCGAGGTCTCGCGCCTCGACACCGCGATCTCGAGGAACGGAAGGAAGCCGTACGAGATCATCGACGTCAAGATCGGCAACGACTCCACCCGTCTCTTCGTCCCGCACTCGGCGAAGCCGAATTCAGGCTCCTCGGTGCCGGTCGCCTGGTTCTACCACGCCAGCGGCAGCAGCTACAAAGCCCTCGACAACGCGTACAGCTACTCGGCGGATCCGCTCGTCGACCTGGGCTTCGTCAGCATCAGCCCCGACTTCGGCGGCCCGAGCAACTACACCAACCCCACCGCGCTCGCCGTGCAGACGGCGGCCACGGCCTGGGTGCAGAGCCTCTGGAACGTCCGCGCGAGCTTCCTCCGTTCGAACTCCGGCGGCGGAGCGATGATGTGCTGGGCCTACGCGAAGAAGATGGTGCCGAACATCTACGGGGCGTACCACGCCAGCAGCGTCTTCGACGTCGAGGACCTCGCGGCGCGCGACGACACCCAGCCGAACCGCGTCCTCGCGGTGTACGGCGGAGACCGGGCGCTGATGCGCGCGACCAACCCCGCCCGGCTGCCGCAGGACGCGTGGAAGGGCATCCGCCTGCGCGTCAGCGCCGGCACGGCCGACCAGCTCGCTCCCGCCGAGCTCCACGGCGGACGTCTCCGCCGCCTGGCGCTGCCCGTCGCCAAGGAGGCGACGATCGCGTACCACAGCAGCGACGGCTACCAGGGCGGCCACATCGTCCCGACCACCACCAACAAGGACTCGGTCGAGACCTTCCGCCGCTGGCTCCAGGAGGGCCCCGCCTGATCCGCGGCAGGACCGACGCGACCCCTCCTCCCCGGGGGTCGGCGCCAGGGTCGAGCAGTGGAGGAGGAGGGCACGGCATCGCAGGCGTCCCAGCCGCCGAGAGGCGGCTCGCGAGGGCATCGCGATCCTCATCGAGGCCGACGGGACCACTCCCGTGAGCGCCGCACCGCCCGCCCCCTCCTCCACCACTCCGCTCCGACGCCAGAAGGACTCCCTGACGTGATCGACATCCTCCCGCGACGACTCCTCGTCGGCGCGCTCTTCTCGGTCGCCCTGGTGATCGTCCTCGGGATGGGGTACATCTTCTCGACCCGGGAGCCGGCCACCGGCCTCCTGGTGATCGCCGCCGGAGTCGGCGGCATCGTCGGCGCCTACGTTCTGCTGCGGGTCCCCGCGCACTGGCTGCCGGCGATGGCGCTCGCGTTCTTCGCGCTCGTCCCGACGCCGCTCACCCCCTCGACCCTGACATTCCGCATGACGCTCTGGGCGGTCATCCTCGTGATCTGGGCGATCCGGCGCGGGCTCGCTCCCGAGCTGTGGCGCGCCCCCGTCAAGGCGTGGACCCGCGAGCTCGTGCTCTCCCCGTGGCGGGCCGTGGTGATCCTCGCGTTCATCGCCCTCATGCTCTGGTCGGCCGTGGCGACGGTGCGCGGCTCCTTCGCGAGCGAGGGCGTCTCGTGGCTGTTCAGCTTCGCGATCTGCGTGGGCGTGCCGATGCTCGTCTTCGACGCCCAGCGCGAGGCCGTGCTGCTGCGCAAGACGTGGGTGATCCTCTCCGGGCTGCTCGCCCTCTACGCCGCCCTCGAGCTGGTCGCGCAGAGCTCCCCGATCCTCGGTGCCGTCTACGGCGCCCTCGGCTACGAGCAGGACCAGCACTGGTCGCTCTACCGCGCCGAGATCACCTTCGGACACCCGCTGCTCGCCGGCACCTTCCTCACCGTGGGCGCCGGGCTCGCCTTCGGCTCCTGGCTCCAGGGCTCCCGCAAGTCGGACCTGCTGCTGGGCATCCTGGCCTCGGGCGGTGTCGTCGCGACCGTCTCGCGCGGACCGATGGCGGCCATCGCCGTCGCGGTCGTCGTCGCGCTCGTCGCCGTCGGCTTCCTCAACCCGGACCGCTCGCTGCTCCGGCCCGGCTCGATCCTGATCGCCGGCCTCATCGCGGGCGTCGGAGTCCTGAACTTCGAGCCCGTCACCGCCCGCAACAACAACCTCGACGCCTCCATCTCGGCCGGCGCCCGCGACCTCGCGGTGACCGTGTCGCTGAAGGCGGCCGAGCTCACGCACTGGCTCGGCTCCGGAGCGGCGACGTCCGGCATCAGCGGCAGGCGGTTCTCGGACGTGGTCATCGAGAACTCGTTCCTGCAGCTGCTGATCAGCGTCGGCATCCCCGGCCTGCTGTTCTTCGTGATCATGGTGGCCGCGATGTTCGGCGCCACGCTCAGCCGTCGCGACGTCGGCCCCGCGGCCGGCCTGCTCGGCTTCATGGTCTGCCTCGCCGGCTACAACGCCATCGACGCGGTCCGCCCCAGCCACCTGCTCCTGGGCTTCCTCGTCATCATCTGCCTGAACCCGGTGCACGTCCCCGACTTCTCGAAGGGCATCCGGATGCGCCAGCCTCTCGGGGCGCGGATCTTCGACGCGCCGATGGCCGTCGGGATGCGGGGCGACCGGTGAGCCGCCGCTCCCGCAGGAACGACTCGTCGCCGGCCGCGCTCGTCGTCCAGCAGTCGCTCGCGCCGCCGGACTCGACCACGCAGTACGTCGACTCGATCGTCGACGGCCTCGCGCCCGGCGTCGAGCTGCTGTTCTTCTCCTGGCGCAGCGCCCTGCTCGCCGACTACGACGTGCTGCACGTGCACTGGCCCGAGCTGATGATCCGCGGCCGCAGCCCGCTGCACCGCTTCCTGCGCCGCCGCGCCCTCGACGTGCTGCTGGTGCGCCTCGCACTCCAGCGCATCCCGCTCGTGCGCACGGTGCACAACCTGCACCCGCACGAGCTCGGTCCCGCCGCCGAGCGCCGCTCGCTGGCCCGGATCGACCGCGCGACCGACCTGTTCGTCCGCCTGAACCCCACGACCGTCACTCCCGGCCGGGCGCCCGCCGTCACCGTGCTGCACGGCCACTACCGCGACCAGTTCGCCCAGCACCCGCTGCCCGAGCGCGAGCACGGCCGCGTCCTCTACTTCGGCATCATCCGCCCGTACAAGGGCGTCGTCGAGCTGATGGACGTGTTCCGCGGCGTGGAGGACGACTCCCTCTCCCTGCACGTGGTCGGCAGCCCCAGCACGGGCCAGCGTGAGCTGGTCGAGGAGCGGGCCGCCCGCGACACCCGGGTGCGCACCACGCTCCGCCGGGTCGACGACGCCGAGATGGTCGACGAGATCGGCCGGGCCGAGCTGATCGTCCTGCCCTACCGCGAGATGCACAACTCCGGCTCGATCCTGGTCGCCCTCTCGCTCGGCCGGCCGATCCTGGTGCCGCGCACGCCCACCAACACGGCCCTGGCCGAGGAGGTCGGCAGCGACTGGGTGATCGAGTACGACGGCGATCTCACGCCCGAGCTGATCACCTCCGCCCTCGAGCGCACGCGCACCCGTCCGCCGGAGGGGCTCCCCGCCCTCTCCGGTCGCGACTGGGACGTGCTCGGACTCCAGCTCAAGAAGGCCTACGAGGGCGCGATCGCCACCAAGAAGGGCTCGACCCGATGACCGGGACCACGCAGAAGCCGTCTCCGAGCCTCGGCCGCTCCGCGAGCCGCGGCGCCGCCGTCACGATCGGCGGGCAGGCGATCCGCATCGCCGTCCAGCTGGGCAGCATCGTCGTCCTCGCGCGCCTGCTCGCGCCGGCCGACTACGGCCTGCTCGCGATGGTCACGGCGATCATCGGCATCGGCGAGATCTTCCGCGACTTCGGCCTCTCCTCCGCCGCCATCCAGGCGAAGGAGATCACGCCGGGCCAGAAGAGCAACCTGTTCTGGATGAACGCGGGCATCGGCCTCACCCTCACCCTGCTGGTCATCGCGGCCTCGTGGCCGATCGCCGCCCTCTACGGCGACGACCGGCTCCAGCTGCTGACCGTCGTGCTCTCCTCGACGTTCCTCCTCAACGGGATCTCGACGCAGTTCCGCGCCGACCTCGCCCGGCACCTCCGCTTCGTGAAGCTCACCCTGGTCGACATCGTCGGCCAGGTGCTGGGCCTCGTGGTCGGCGTGCTGATGGCGCTCGGCGGCGCCGGCTACTGGGCGCTGGCCGCGAGCCAGGTCGTGCAGCCGCTCATCGGCGTGCTGATGCTGGTCTTCATCACGGGCTGGCGTCCCGGCCGCTACCGCCGCGGCGAGGCGATGGGCCACTTCCTCCGCTACGGAGGCGGCGTCTTCGCGACCCAGGCGCTGACCTACGCGAGCAAGAACGTCGACTCCGTCATCATCGGCGCGCGCTTCGGCCCGGTCGACCTGGGCCTCTACAACCGCGCGTTCCAGCTGATGATGCTGCCGCTGCAGCAGCTGAACGCCCCGGCGCAGCGCGTCGCCCTGCCCGTGCTCTCGAAGCTGCAGGACGAGCGCGAGCGGTTCCGCACGTTCATCCTCTTCGGCCAGTCGGCGATGCTGACGGTGATGGGCCTCGTGCTCGCCGTCCTCGGCTCCCAGTCCGACTCGGTCATCCGGATCCTGCTGGGGGAGCGCTGGCTCGCCTCGGTCCCGATCTTCCAGATCCTGCTCGTGGCCGGGTTCTTCCAGGCCACGGCGTACTGCTCCTGGTGGGTGTTCCTCTCCAAGGGCCTCGTGCGCCAGAGCGTCTGGTACAGCCTGGCGACCCGCCCGCTGATGGTCGTCCTGATCCTGCTCGGCTCCAACTGGGGAGTGACGGGCGTCGCGGTCGCGTACGCCGGCTCGCTCGCCCTCACCTGGCCGATCGCGCTGATCTGGATCGGCCGCACCTCCGACGCCCCCGCCCGCGAGATGTTCACCAACGGCCTCCGCAGCGGCATCGCGTTCGGATCGATCACGGTCGGCTCCTCCTTCTCCACCGTCTGGATCGCCGCCGACCAGCCCGTCCTCCGCCTCCTCGTGGGCGGTGCCGCCGTCCTGGTCGGAGTCGGGCTCTGGATGCTGATCCTCCCCGCGTTCCGCCGCCAGATCCTCGGCCTCGCCGACCTGCGCCGCCACTTCCGCCGCAGCCGCCCGGCCGCCGCTCCCGCCCCGGCCACGGTCGACGCCACCAGCCCCACCGGTGACAGCGCGCTGGTCGACGGAGCCGTCACGGCCGGCACCCCCGACTCCGAGCGGCCTCCCGCCGCCGTTCCCCCCACCGAAAGAGATCGATGAAACTCAAGCTCGGCGTCGTCAAGTCCTGGAAGAAGGACTTCGTCACGACGACCCGCCTGCCCGCCCGCCGCGACGCGGCGGTGCTCCGCGCCGCCCTCGCGGACCTCCGACCCGAGCCCGAGTCGCACCTCGTGATCGCCGCTCCCGGCAGCGGCAACATCGGCGACCAGGCGATGCTGGAGGCGTTCCTCGAGAACACCACCGGTCCTGTCGTGGTCGTCCAGCGCTACGCCGGCGACGTCGTGATCCCCGAGGAGCAGGCCGACCGGGTCGAGGTCGTCGAGCTCCCGCACCTGGTCTACGGAGTGGGCGACGCGCACGCCGCCGACCTCCGCGCCTACGCCGCGCTGATCCGCCGCGCCCGCTCGGTCTCGGTCGTCGGTGCCGACATGATGGACGGCAAGTACAGCCTCCGCGGCTCGGTCCGCCGCTCCCTGCTCGCGCAGGCGGCCGCCGAGGCAGGGGTGCCCACGCGCATCCTCGGCTTCTCCTGGAACGCGGCGGCCCGACTCGCCGCCCGCCGCTCCCTGATCGCCGCCTCCCGAGCCGGCGTCGTCCCGATGCTCCGCGACCCGCTCTCAGCGGAGCGCGCCCGGAGCATCGGCGTGCAGCGCGTCGAGGAGGTCACGGACATCGTCTTCTCGGCGCGCACCCGCGACCGCAGCTTCCGCGAGGGGCTGGGGCTGCCCGAGGGCGTCCCCTTCGCGCTCGTGAACGCGAGCGCCCTCGTCGCCGGCATGGTCGACCAGGTGCCGGAGTACGAGCGCATCGTCGACCGCCTCCGCGCCGCCGGCGTGCACGTCGTGCTCCTCCCGCACGTCTCCCGCCCCATCGGCGACGACAAGGTGGCCGTCCGCGCGGTCGCCGAGCGCGTGGGATCCGAGGGCGTCACCGTCGTCGACCGCGTGCTCATGCCCGCCGAGATCCGCGGCCTCGCCGAGGACGCCCTGCTGACCGTCACCGGCCGCATGCACCTCGCGATCATGTCGCTCTCGCTCGGCGTCCCCGCGATCACCCTCGCCACCCAGGGCAAGGTCGAGGGCATCATGCGCCTCATCGGCCTGCCGCAGCTGTGCGTCGAGCCGGTCCCCGGCTTCGCCGACCGCGTCCTCCCGGTGATCGACCGCATCCTCGCGGAGCCGGGCGACGGCGGCGTGCGCGCCACCATCGACGCGGCCATGCCCGAGGTGCGCCGCCTCTCGGCGCTCAACACCCGCGGCCTCGGCGCGGAGGTCGTGCGATGAGCGCGGCGCAGGAGAAGGGACCGCGCATGCGGATCATGTTCGTCGTCACGTCGCTGCACGGCGGCGGGGCCGAGTTCGTCGCCCGCACCTGGATGGGCTGGCTCCTCGAGCAGGGCCACCACGTCGACGTCGTCACCACCTCGGTGAAGGGCACCGACGAGTACCTCCCCGAGGGCGCGGTGCTGCACCGCATCGGCGAGGGCAAGGGCCACGTCGGCAAGGCGCGGATGCTCAAGGAGCTGTTCCGCCGCCGCACCCCCGACGTCGCGGTCGCCCTGCAGGGCTACCCGAACATCGTGCTCCTGGCCTCGGCCGAGATGACCGCGAAAGCGGACCGCCCGAAGACCATCGTGAGCGAGCGCAACCTCGTCTCGCTCGGCATCCCGGGCTTCTCGAGGACGCAGAAGGTGCAGCTCGGGCTCGCCAAGACGCTCTACCGACGCGCCGACCACGTCATCGCGATCTCGCACCCCGTCGCGGGCGAGCTCGTCGCCGGCTTCGGCGTCTCGGGCGAGCGCTGCACCGTCGTGCCGAACCCGGCGACCGCCAAGGTCGACCGCTCCCGCCAGGTCTCGCGCACCCCCGGCACTGCAGCGGGCCTGCAGATCGTGCTGCCCTGCCGCCTCGTCGTCCAGAAGCGCCCCGAGCTCGCGATCCTCGCGGCCGAGGAGCTGGAGCGCCGCGGCATCCCCGCGAAGGTCGTCTCCTTCGGCGGCGGCCCGCTGCTCGGCAGCATGAAGGCGGAGGCGACCGCGCGCGGCGTGGACTTCCAGGACATGGGCTGGGTCGAGGACTGGTTCCACCACTTCGACGAGAACGCCGTCGTGCTGCTCCCGTCGCTGCGCGAGGGCTTCGGCAACGTGCTGGTCGAGGCGGCCGCCGCCGGCGTCCCCTCGGTCGCCGTGTCCGGGGCTCTCGGAGTCGCGGACGCGATCGTCCCCGGCCTGACCGGCGAGCTCGCGCTCACCCCCTCCGCCTCCGACCTCGCCGACGCGCTGATCCGCGCGAGCGAGCTCGAGATCACCGGCATCGACCGCTGGCTCGACCGCTTCTCGCTGGAGTCCAGCGGCCGCGACCTCGAGACGGTGCTCCGCCGGGTCGTGGGGCAGAAGTGACCCTCGTCTCGGTGGTGGTCCCGGCGCACCAGGAGGAGGCGCACCTCGCCTCCGCCCTGGAGCGCCTGCTGCGGCAGACCCACGCCGAGCTCGAGATCCTCGTGGTCGACGACGCCTCGACCGACGGGACCGAGGCGATCGGCCGCGCGTTCGCCGAGGAGCACGAGCGGATCCGCTACCTCCGCCAGGACGAGAACCAGGGCGTCGCCGCCGCTCGCGAGCGCGCCGTCGGCGAGGCCGCCGGCGAGTGGGTCTGGCTGGTCGACGCCGACGACGAGTGGCCGGAGACCGCGGTCGAGGCCATGCTCTCGGCGGGGGAGGCGGGCCGCGCCGACGTGGTGGTCGCCCAGGCGGTCACGGTCGACGCCACCGGATCCACGCCCGTCGGCTCCCTGCGCGGCCCGCTCGCGCTCTCGGGCCGGGGCGCCTTCACCGCGCTCCTGGTCGGGGAGCTGACCGGGCACCTCTGGAACAAGCTGTTCCGCCGCGAGCTGTTCGACGGCATCGAGTTCACGCGGATCCGCCAGCACTCGGACCAGGCGCAGGTCGCGCAGCTGCTCGCCGCGGCCGACGAGGTCGTCGTCGTCCCCGACTCCGTCTACGAGTACCGCCTCCGCTCCGGCTCGATCATCCGCTCGGGCGCGAAGCGCGCCGACTCGCTCGCCGGGCTCGCCGCCGTGATCGAGCGGACGGCCCGCGGGCTCGACCCGCGCATCCTCGACTCGCAGGACTACTCCTACTACCGCGCGCGCTTCTCCCTGCTCTCCCGCTTCAAGGACGCCACCTCGGGCGCGCACACTCCCGAGGAGGCGGACCGGCTCTGGCGGGCCGCGCACGACGAGGCGGGACTCCGGCACCTGGTCGCGCTCGTGCGCCGGCGCGACCTCAAGCGCTCCGTCCTCTTCGGGCTCGCCGCCGCGGCGCCCGCGCTCTACCGAGCGGCGATGAGCGCCGGGAACGGACGCCGGTGACCGTCGTCTCCCCGGTGCGCGGAGAGGCCGGAGTGCGCTTTCCGGCAATCGAGTCCTCGTCACTATTCCGTCGAATGTGCGGCGCGGACGATACACCCTTAGTCTTGATCCTCGGTCGCATTCTGCGACCGAGCCTGCGTCCTTCTCTGAGCCTTGTTCACCTCGGATGGAATTCACGAGCGGTACGACCGGGCACAAGGGGGAGAGAATGAAGCTGCTGAAGCCTGCGGGCGGGGCCCGACGCGAATGGGTGGATTTCGCCAAGGGTGCCGCCATCCTGATGGTCGTCTACTACCACACGTCGTTGTACCTCGGCGACATCGGGGTCGAGAACACTCTCGGCCGCATCAAGGTCGTGTTCGAGCTGTTCCCGATGCCCCTCTTCTTCCTGGTGTCCGGTCTCTTCGGCTCGCGCATCCGCACCTGGAGCTTCGGCGACCTCTGGCGCCGCAGGCTGTACCCGCTTCTCTGGCTCTACGTGGTCTGGTCCGTGATCCGCATGGCCTTCTACCTGGTCGTGCCTCTCGCGAACGGCGGACTCGGCGAGCTCCCCGCGACCGACCCGCTCAACCTGCTCCTGCTGTTCTTCTGGCCCAGCAGCAGCTACTGGTTCATCTACGGCCTCGTCCTCTTCACGCTCGGCGCGTGGCTCCTGCGCAAGGTCGACCACCGCGTGCAGGTCGCCCTCGCCGCGGTGATGGGGACGATGTTCACCACCGGTCTCCTCAACACGACCAACGTGGGCTGGAACCGCATCGGCGCCCTGTTCGTCTTCTTCCTGGTGGGCACGCTCTACTCGAAGAGGATCATCGACTTCGTCGAGCAGAAGGGGAGCCGCGCGTTCCTCTACGTCACTCCGGTCTTCGTCGTGCTGAGCGCGGTGCTCTTCCTCTTCCCGATCCGCTGGGTGCCGTTCCTCGCCCTCGCCGGCCAGATGGCCGCCGTCGCGATGGGCATCCTCGTGTCGCGGGCCCTCTCCCGAGTGCGATTCCTGAACTTCTTCACGATCTGCGGCGAGCGCAGCCTGCACATCTACCTGCTGCACCTCTACTTCATCGTGATCGCCATCACGATCCTGCGGGTGATCCTCCCCGAGGACCGCTCCGAGATCGGCGGCTTCGAGGTGCCGCTGCTGCTGGTCGTGATGGTGCTCGCGGTCGTCCTCTCGCTCTTCGTGACCCGCTACCTCTCGAAGGTCAAGTGGATCTACGTCCCCCCGGCCGCCCTCGGCGGCCCCGGCAAGCGGCGCAAGCCCGTGCCCGTCCCTGCGCGCGGCCCCGGAGTCGTCTCCGATCCCGCCGCGGTCCCGGCCGATGAGCCCGGCACCTCCCCCAGTCACGAGAAGAAGAGAGCGGAGTCCCACGAGTGAAGACGACACGAGCACGCAGAGCCGGAGTCCTGGCGGCCGTCGTGGCCGTCGCCCTCGGGCTCGCCGGCTGCTCCTCGCAGCCCGAGCCCGTCCGCACGCCCGACGGCTTCACGACCGAGAAGGCGATCGAGTACCGCTCGGTCGACGGCGTCTCGCTGAAGGCCGACGCCTGCCTCCCCACCGCGGGCGGCACCGACCGCCCCGCGCTGCTGATGCTGCACGGCGGAGGGTTCGTCGACGGCGCCCGCGACGAGGGCGGGATGACCGAGCTCTGCGAGTACTACGCCGAGCGCGGCTTCGTCTCGGTCTCCGTCGACTACCGCCTCCTCCAGGACAGCCGGTACCCCGGCCAGATCGAGGACGCGCAGGCCGCTGTGGAGTGGCTGCGCGAGCCCGCGCAGGTCACGCGCTTCGGCCTCGACCCCGCCCGCATCGGAGTGATGGGCAGCTCCGCCGGAGCGATCATCGGAGCGACCATGGGCACGCTCGGCGAGGGCTCCCTCACCGAGGGCTCGCGGGTCAAGACGGTCGTCGCTTTCTCGGCGGTCGCCGACATGACCGAGACCGGGATGTCGCTGGGCACGCCGGTGCCCGAGGCGAAGGAGCAGATCCTCTCCTACCTGGACTGCGACGAGATCGACTCGACGACCTGCCCGCAGAGCATCCCCGCGTCGCCGATCACCTCGGTCGACTCCACGGACGCCCCGCAGATCTGGCTGACCTCCGAGGACGAGCTCGTCCCGGTCGAGCAGGCCGACGCGATGCAGGTCGCCCTGCAGGACGCCGGAGTGGCGTCCGAGGTCGGCGTGGACGGCTCCGGCCACCACGGGCTCCAGAACAACACCCCGAACAACAAGAAGGCGATCCTCGCCTTCCTGCAGGCCCACCTCTGATCCACCGCTCCCGCGCGAAACCTCGCGGCCGGGTCCGCGCAACGCGGACGACACATCACGACGCTACAGTCAGACCCCCTGCACTCCGGTGCAGTCGACGAAAGGGACACCACACACCATGACCTTGAACGGACTGTTCGCCGGCATCGGCCGGAGGTGGGTCTACATCGTCGCCTTCGCTCTGCTCGGCGCCGTGGCGGCCCTGGTACTCAACGCCGTCCTCCTCCCGCAGTACAAGGCGGACGCACGCGTGTACGTCGCGGTCTCCTCGTCCGGGGTCCTCTCGACCGCGGACCGGGTCGCGGCCAACAGCGCCGCCTCCCAGGCCACGGTCACCTCCGTCGCCCTCGGCACCTCGGACACCGTCCTGCAGGGCGTCATCGACGGCCTCGGCATCGACGAGCCCATCGAGGACTTCGCCAAGCGCGTGACCGTCCTCGCCGAGCCGGAGTCCGTGGTCATCACGATCTCGGCCACCGACCCCTCGCCCGAGCAGGCCGCGGTCATCGCCAACGCGGTCGCCGCCCAGCTCGACGCGGCCGTGAAGGGCGCCGATCCGGCGACCACCACGAACGGCGTCGCCGTCCCGCAGATCCAGCTCCAGGTGCTCAGCCAGGCGCTCCCGCCGGAGCTGCCGGTCACCGGTGGCATCCTCGTCCTGCTCGCGCTCGGCATCCTCGGCGGCGCCGTGGTCGGCGTGGGAGTGGCGATCGTGTTGACCGCCCTCGACCGCCGCCTCCGCAGCGGCGACGACGTCCGCTCCGCGATCGACCGGCCGCTGCTGGGCATCGTCCCGGTCAAGGCCACCAAGCTCGACGAGATGCTGAACTCGACCGAGATCCCGGCCCGCTACTCGGCCGTCGCGTTCGAGCTCTCCGCCATCGCGCGCACCCGCTCGTACTCCTCCTTCGCGATCGCCCCGGCGTCCGAGAAGACCCCGCACACCGCCAGCGCGGTGCTGCTCGCCAAGGCGCTGGCCGTGCTCGGCTCGTCCGTCGTGATCGTGGACGGCACCGCCGAGGGCTCGGCTCTCGCTTCCGCCTCGGGCGGACGCCCGGGCCTGCGCGAGGTGCTCGCCGGAGCCGCCTCGCTCGACGACGCGATCATCAAGCGCTCGACCGACCGCGTCGACCTGCTCCCCGCGGGCGGCGCCCAGGCCGGTACGCCGATGCCGACCGACGCCCTCCGCGCGCTGGTCGAGGAGCTCGAGAAGGTCTACGACATCGTCCTGATCGTCACCGGCACTCTCGGCGCGACCGAGCAGTCGCCGACCTTCCGCGGCGTCGCCGACGGAGCCGTCCTCGTCCTGATCGAGGGCAAGGTCGACTCGCCCCAGGCCGCCGCCGACGTGCACTGGATCGAGACCGCCGGCACCCCCGTGGTCGGCGCGGTCGTTCTGGCCCGCCACAAGCTGCAGAAAGCCCCCGCGATCGTCTGATCGCGTCCTCGCACGCTGCGGAGAGCGCACCCCGGCCCCGGCCGCGGTGCGCTCTTCCGCGTCCGGGGACTGCGCGGTGCCCGCCCGCGCGGTGCCCGCCCGCGCGGTGCCCACCCGGGCCTGGCTGCCCTCTCTCCGGGCTCAGCCGGCCTCTCCGACGTCTGGCCGTCCCCCGCGAGCCCGCTGACCCAGCGAGCCCGCTCACCCCGCGAGCCCGCGGAAGTCGCGGTACTCGCGCGCGAGCACGCCGACCTCTGCGGACGCAGGAGGAGGCAGCGCCTCCGTCCGGAGCCCGCGGGCACTCCGGGGCCCGGCCGGTCCCTCCGGCCCTCCAGCCTCTCCAGCGCCCGCCGTGCCGGACCAGGCCCCTCTCCGGCTCCCGCGAGCCCGCTCGCCCCGCGTGCCCGCAGAAGTCGCGGTACTCGCGCGCGACTCCGCCCACTTCCGCGGACTCGACAGGAGGCGGCGTCGCCGTCCGGGCCCGCCCGACTCCCCGGGACCTGCCCGGCCCGTCCAGCCCTCTCCAGCGCCCGCCGTGGCCGGACCAGGTGCCTCACCGGCTCCCGGGAGCCCGCTCACCCCGCGAGTCCGCAGAAGCCGCCGTACTCGCGCGACTCCGCCGGCTCCCGCCTGGTCGGCGGGAGGCGGGCACACGCAGAACCGCCGCCGTCGAGGGGACGACGGCGGCGGTTCTGTGCGCGGGCAGCGGATCAGGTCACGGCGTGCAGGCCACGTTCCCGATCAGGTCCTTCCCGGAGTTGGAGCAGCTCAGCGTGTTGCCGCTGGTGGACCAGTTGGACGGCTGGTGGAGGTAGACCACCGCGTTGCTGGTCTTCAGCGCGAGGTTCCCGCTGATCGTGTTGTCGTTGCCCGAGCCGTCGGCGCGGGTGATCACCTGGTAGCCGTAGGTGGTGGTGCCCGCGGCGGAGTTGCCCGCGGCCAGCCAGCCGTTGCCCGAGACGAGGATCAGCGAGACCACGTCCGAGGCGAGCCGCGATCCGCCGACGACCGTGTTCCCGATGATGTCGCCGTCGAGGGTGCCCTCCTTGGCCTCGATCGGCTCGGCGCCGGTGTCGCTGATCGTGTTGTCCACGACGGCGATGCGGGCCGTGCGGTCCGGGTCGCAGTCGTTGTACTCGCACCAGTTGCGGTCGGAGGTGCCGACGTAGACGCCCTCGCCGTACTTGGCGGAGACGATGCCGGTGCGGCGGATGGTGCTGCCGACGATCAGGGAGTCGGTGGTCTGGTTGCGGAAGTGAACCGCCTCGTAGCCGATCTCGCTCACCGTCAGGCCGGCCATCTGGACGCCCTTGCTGGCGAGCACCTGGATGCCCTGGAAGGAGCTGCGGACCGAGAAGCCCACGAGGTGGACGTCGCTCACCGTGTTCAGGATGAGCGCGGTACCGCTCGAGGTGGATCCGGAGGTGAGGACCGCGTTGGGCGAGCCGCAGATCCAGATCGACCCGGGCTGGGCGGCGGTGCCGCGGAGGGCGAACTTGCCGGTGTAGACGCCGTCGGCCAGGCGGATGACGTCGCCGGAGGAGGGGTTGGTCAGGGCCGTGACGAGCTGCGCCGAGGTCGACACCGTCTTGGTGGCGGCGGGGCAGTCGAAGGCCGCGAGCAGCGAGGCGCGGGAGGCGAGGATGTCGGCCGAGGTGGTGGCCGACTCCTTCAGCCGCGAGTCGCGGCCGGCGTCGTCGGTCGCCGTGACGGTGTACGTGTAGGCGCGTCCCGCCTCGGCGGTCTCGTCGCGGTACTGGCGCACCGGGTCGGCGACGGTGCCGACGACCGTGTCGCCGGAGCCGTCCTCGTTCGAGCGGTGCACGTCGTACGAGACGACCCGCGAGCTGAAGGGCGCGTCCCAGGCGACGGTGTAGCCGTCGGTCAGGGGGGAGAGCTCCACGGCGTCGGTCGCGAGGCCGTCCTCGGCGAGGACGAACGCGTCGATGATCAGGTTCTTGTCGGTCGACTTGGAGTTCTTCGTCCCCGTGTAGGAGATGGTCACGGTGTGCGTGCCCTCGGCGAGGTCGGTCGTCTCGTAGACCGGCACCTGGTACTGCGCGGTCGAGCTGTAGCGGTCGACCTTGGTGACGGGTCCGCCGTCGACCGAGACCGCGGCGATGCCGGAGGAGGAGGTCTTCCGGCTGATCCAGCGCCACGACGTGCCGACGAAGGTGAACTTCACCGATCCGGCGGAGGTCAGGTACTTCATCCCGCCGCCGCTGTCGCCGCCCGCCATCGATCTCCACGAGCCGGTGTACTGCAGCGCGGGGTCGGTCTCCTGCACGAGGAGGCTGGTCGCTCCGGAGGGATCGAGCACGGGGCCGTCGTCCTCGCCGCCGCCGGTCTCGTCGGTCGGCTCCTCGGTGGCGGGAGTCGCGCGGGTGATGTCGAACGCGTCGATGACGAGGTTCTTGTCGCTCGCGGAGCTGTTGGCCTTGCCGCTCCAGGCGATCTTGACCGTGTGGACGGTGTCGGCGAGGTCCTTCTTCGTGAACACCGGGACCTGGTACGCCGTGGTCTTCGTGTACCGGTCGACCGAGGTGCTCGCGCCGTCGACCGTGACGGTGGCGATGCCGGCGGAGGCGGTGGTGCGGCTGACCCAGCTGAAGCCGGTGCCGCGGAAGCTGAACGAGACGGAGCCGGTGCTGTTGAGGAACTTGATCCCGCCGCCGCTGTCGCCGCCCGTCATCGTGCGCCACGAGCCGCTGTAGGTCAGCGAGGAGTTCGTCTCCTGGATCCGGGTGCTCTGCCCGGCGCCCGGGTCGAGAGTGGCCGCGGAGGCGGCGGGCGCCGTGAGGGGGGCGACCAGGATGCCGAGAGCGGCGATCAGAGCGGTGGTGAGGGAGAGGCGTGCGCGTCGTCGGCGAGGGCGGGTCGGGTCTGGCGTCGTCTGAGGATTCACGATCGGCTCCGGGTCTTCGAGGGGGCGTCGGGGGCGGTTCGAGGGGGCTGCTCAAGGGGGTGGTGCTGGTCCTCCCGACGCTATAGACGGGCCTTGCGACTGACGGCTGGATGAGACGGATTCAGGTTGTAGTGCCCCATTCGGGCGTGGTGGTCGGGCTTGTATCAGCGATTCCGCTGAAGGACTGGCGAACCGCCGCGCATGCGTGTACGCGGAACGGTCACACGCGCTGTCGACGACGGATCGGAGGGCGGATGTCGGATCGGGAGGAGACTCCGGGAATGCCCGTCCGCGGAATGGACGAGGGGGAGTGCTGCTCGGTCGAGGAACGGCGACCCTATCCGGCGACTCTGGACACGGCCCCGGGCCGGGCCGCTGGGCGAGAGAATTGACCGGGCGTTCACCGGGCCGACCCCGCGCCGAAACACTGCGATGATGGGCTGTCCACTGGTGATCGCCGTCGCACCCGCGTCGCGGATCACCCGCCGCGGGCCGAGCGGCGGTCCCGACGAGAGGGAGGACGCGATGGACACGGCCACGACCGCGACCGGCGACCGCCCGTCCACCCCGCCGTCCCGGGAGCGCCCGAGACGCCACCGGAGCCGCGCTCGCACCGTGATCGGACGGCTCCTGCTCGTCCCCCTCGTGGTGCTCGCCCTCTTCGGCGCCGGGATCCCGCTCTACGTCACGCCCCCGATCGACCCGATCCCCGAGCAGGCGGACGCGGTCTTCGTGCTCGGCCCGTCCACGAGGGCGCGCGTCGAGTTCGCCCGCCGGATCATCACCTCCGGAGCGACGGACACGATGGTGCTCTCGGTCGGCCCCGGCGAGATGAACGCTCCCTACGAGGCCAAGAAGTACAAGAAGTGCAACGAGCCCGGCGGCGACGTCCTCTGCTACTCCGCCGACCCGCTCACGACCCAGGGAGAGGCCCGGCAGCTGCGCGACATGGCCGAGCAGTACGGCTGGGACCACGTCATCGTGATCACCAACGCCTCCCACCTCGTGCGCGCCGAGATGATCATCGAGCGCTGCTACTCCGGCGAGCTCTCGATGGTGCCCTCGGGCGAGCCGATGGGCCTGGACTACCTGGTGAACCAGTACGTCTACCAGACCGGCGCGTTCCTCAAGGCCTTCCTGGTCACCAACGGCTGTTGACGCGAGCACTCCTCCTCGAGCCGCCGAGCCCGCCTGCGCTAGTCTGCCCGGGGCGCCATCGGCCCCGAGCCCGCTCCTGCGGAGCCCGGCCGGCCCGGCCCACGACGGCAGCGCGGCAGGAGGATCGACCGGGGAGACCCGCGACGCTCCCCGCTCCGCACCGGTCACCCCCACGCGAACCCCTCCGAAAGGCCCGCCCGTGACACCTGCCCGATCGATCTTCGCCGTCGGCCGCGGCCAGTACGAGAACATCGGCGACATCATCCTGCGCCGCCAGCTCCTCGACTGGCTCCGCGAGGCGGGTCCGCTCCACGTCTACGTGGGCCACTCGCCGTGGGGCTACGACGACGGCCTGCGCCTGGGCCCGGACGACACGGTGTACCGCTCGCTCCTGCGCTGGTACGCGGCGCTCGCCCGCGAGGCCCTCGCCGGCCGGGCGAACTCGGTGTTCAAGCCGGGAGAGATCCAGCTGACCCTGATCGGGATGAAGGAGCACCTCGTGATGCTCCCGGGCATCGCCCTGGTGCGCCTCGGCGGCGGCCGCGTGATCCGCGCCGGCGTGGGCACCCGCAACTTCGCCCCGCTGCCCCGCGCGATCATGTGGCCCTCGATGGCGCTCTCGAGCTACACCCGCTGGCGCGACGACAAGACGGCCGGCTACATGCGCGTCGGCGCCGCCATGCCCGACCTCGGCTACGGCGAGGGCTCGAGCGACGCGGAGCTGACCGCGTTCGCCGCGCAGCCCGACGAGGAGCGGCGCGTGCTGGTCCTCTCCCTCCGCGAGGACCACGAGGTGGACGCCCGCCCCTACCCCGAGCAGGAGTGGCTGGCCGCGATCAAGGGCTTCGCCGAGCGCGAGGACCTCGACATCGTCGTCGTCACGCAGGTCGCCGTCGACGCCGAGCGCTCCCGCCGTCTCGCGGCCGACCTCGACGCGGACATCCTCGACTGGGATCCGGCGCACACCCACGACGAGCACGAGATCCTGCTGCGCGAGCTCTACCGCACGGCCCGCGTCGCGATGAGCGACCGGCTGCACGTGATCATCATGGCGTTCACCGAGGGCGCGGCCCCGGTGAGCCTGCAGATGGACGGATCGACGAAGGCCTCGCGCCACTTCGAGACCATCGGGATCCACGACGTCACCGTCGACATGTCCCGGACGACCCCGGCCGCCGGCGTCGAGACCTTCTCCGCCGTGGTCGCCCGCCGGAGCGAGCTGCTCGAGAAGCTGCTCGTCGCCCGCGGACGCCTCCGCGGCGTCCGCGACGACATCCAGGCGCTGCTCGCCGTGCCGCCCCGCAGCCGCCCGGCCGCCGCGGCAGCCCCTGCCGGCCCGAAGACGCGGGTGTACCACGTCGGCCGCAGTGGAGAGGTCCCCGGAGGCATGACGCAGGTCGTCAACGGGTACCTGCGCTGGCCGTTCGAGCGCTCGGACGTCCGGGTGATCTCCTCCCGCACCGCTCCGGGCGAGCACGTCGCCGCGGCCCGCCTGGCCGCCGGCGCCGCCGCCCGCATCGTCGCGATCGCGCGCCGGGAGCCCGGCGCCGTGATCGTCGTCCACCTCTCGGAGCGCGGCTCGTTCCTCCGCGAGGGGTCCCTCCTCCGCCTCGCGCACCGCCTGGGCCTGCGCACGGTCGCCCACCTGCACGGCAGCGAGTTCGCCGCCTTCACCGCCGCGCACCCGCGCCTGGTGAAGGACGTGCTGCGCAGCGCGGACGAGATCATCTCGCTCTCGGAGGAGACCTCGGCGATCTGCCGCCGCTACGTCCCCGCCGAGCGTGTGCACCTCGTGCCGAACGCGCTCGAGCAGGGCACCCCGCGCGAGAAGACCCGCACCGTCGTCTTCGGCGGCGTCGTCAGCCACCGCAAGGGCGTCGACGTGCTGCAGAAGGCGTGGGCGCGGGTCGAGGGCAAGGAGGGCTGGCGCCTGCTGGTCGCCGGTCCGATCCGCGAGCCGGAGGTCGTCGATCGCGGCGTCCCGGGGATCGAGTTCCTCGGCTCGCTCGAGAACGCCCGCCTGCTCGCCCTGCTCGACGAGGCGTCCATCGCCGTCCTGCCCTCGCGCGACGAGGCGATGCCGATCTTCATCCTCGAAGCCCTCGCCCGCGACGCCGCCGTCGTCTCGACCGCGGTCGGCGGCATCCCCGAGGTCCTCGGCGACGGCTGCGGCCGCGTGGTCGCGCCCGGAGACGTGGAGGGCCTCGCCGCCGCGCTGACCGAGCTCATCACCGACGAGGACGCCCGTGCCGAGGTCGTCGAGAAGGCCGGGGCGCGCTTCCGCGAGCGCTTCTCCGCCGACGCCGTGTTCCCGCGGGTCGAGGAGGTCTGGCTCGGCTGAGCCGCCTGCGACTTCGCCCCGGATCGCGCCCCGGGCCCCGCTCCGGGCCTGGGCGGAGCCGCGGGAGCGTAAAATCGCTGGAGTCCGCGTCGCCGTGCCGTCGCGCGCCCAGCCGTCCGCTCCCGGACGCCTTCTCCCTCCATCCCAGAGAGGCTCGACCGTGGCCATCGCCGCCGACTCCGACCGCCGCCTGTGGACCCTGCCCCTCGCGCGCGCCGTGATCGCGGCGGTCGCCGGCTGCGTCGTCACCTTCTCGCCCGACCACGGGCCCGCCTTCGGCCTCGCCGTCTTCGGCGGCTTCGCGATCGCGACCGGCGCCGTCTCGCTCGCCCTCGGGCTCCGCAGCTGGAGCGGCCGGGCCCGCCCGCTCGCCCTCGGCTCCGCGGTGCTCACCCTGGTCGCCGGAGTCGCGGCGCTCGTCGCGCTCCCGGTCGCCAACCTGCTCTCCTTCGTCGCCCTCGTCGCCGGCTGGGCGCTGCTCTCCGGCTTCCTCGAGTTCTCGAGCGGCCGTCGCGGTCAGGGCCTCGCCGCCCGCGACTCCGTGATCGTCGGCATCGGCACGATGCTCCTCGGCGCCGCCTTCGGACTCCTCCCGCCCCACCCCGTCGTCACCGTCGGCCTCCTCGGCGCCTACGCCGTGATGGTCGCCGTCTTCCTCGCCATCGCGGCGTTCTCGCTCAAATGGGCCGCCGGCGCCGACGCAGCCACCGGACACGATCCCGTCGCCCCCACGACACCGACCTCCGGAGGAGACCGATGACCGCCGAAGGCCAGCAGCCCGACCCCGCCTCTCCCGCCGACCGCGCCTCGGCGGCCGACTCCGCCCCGGCGCGCGACCCCGGCGAGTTCACGCCCCGCACGTTCCAGCCGACCCGCAAGGACCGCCTGCGCCCGCTCGAGCTCATCGGCTTCTCCGCGGTGATGGCGGCCTTCGTCGGCCTCGTCGTCATGCTCTCGACCCGCGAGCCTGTCGTCGCGCTCATCTCGTTCGGCGTCGCCTTCATCGTCGTGCTCGTCGCGATCGCCATGTTCTCGCTGACCTTCAAGCCGGACGAGGCCGAAATCGCGGACATCGACGAGCAGGACTCCGCTCACTAGGTGAGGGACGGCTCCGCCGCTCCCAGTCGACCGGGAGCACGCCGCGCGGGCGGATAGACCCTTCCGCCGCGCATGCTGATGGAGCAGCCCGGAGGGCGTCTCGAGATCCCGCCTGCGCACGCGGGCGCCGCTTCCGCGTCGGTGGTCGCGCGTAGCGTGCGGAGGGTGGCGGAGGCGATCGGGCGGTGGTGGCAGAGGCGGCGGTTCTCGCGCGGCGCCGACGTCCCCTACGCGGTCGGCACCTACCGGGAGGCCTGGGCGTCCTACCCCGTCCTGGTGCGGCAGTACCGGCCCGAGTACAACGAGGGCATCGTGCTCAGCCAGATCCCGCCCGCGGCCGACGTGTACCTGTGCTGGCTCTGCGACGCCGGACACGTCTTCGTCGCCACTCCCGAGGAGCAGCGCCACCGTCCCGGCCGGGAGCGGCGCCGCTCCTCCTGGTGCCCCGACTGCGCCGAGCTCGCCTCGCCGCGCCTGCCCCGGGCCGCGCCGATGATCGGCGGCCGGCTCGCCGAGGTGCTCGCGCCGACGGCCGCCCCCGACGACGGCTCCTTCGTCCTCCTGGCGCCGCCCGCCGTGATCGCGCGGGGGCTCCCGATGTCCGCGTCGCCCACCGGCCGCGGGTCCGCGTCACCCGCCGACCCGAGCGGATCCGCGCCCGCCGCGTCGCCGACTCCTCCGTCCGCTCGATCGAGTCCTCCAGCTGCCGCCGCTCCGGCCGCGCGCCCGCCCGCTCCTCCCGCCTCCGCACGCTACGCGCGACCACCGACGCGGAAGCGGCGCCCGCGTGCGCAGGCG